>DATKUW010000089.1:0-2776 GCA_035530435.1 Bacillota bacterium | reverse complement strand
TGATTTTTAATTCCCATTTTATTTTATTCCCTCTAAGAATTTTTTCCCTTTTTCAGTTAATTGTCTCCCTGGTCTCTTTCCTCTCACTCCCCTAACTGTTTTTGCAATTTCTGTAAAACCAGCATTATCTGACTGCTGAAGAATTGTTCTTATTATTTTTCCCCCAGATTTTCTGAATTCTTCTGGTTTTGCTCCTCTTTTTTTCTTACTTCCGTATTTTGTCCTAAGCCTATTAACACCAACAACATTTTTTCTGTAAATTTGTCTTAAAATGCTCGCAGCTCTTTTATACCAAAAATCAGAATCATCAATAGGCCTGGCCTTTGCTGGCCCAGATTTTACAAATTCAACCCATTCAGGTTTCTCGAATTCAGGAATTTTCTTCAAAGCTTCTGCTAATTTAATATTATATTCTGCAGCAGGCATATCATGAACTGACATTTTAATAAACGACCACACCTTTCGATGTTAGAACGGCATAACTTAACCGTTTAGTCCAACAATACTTAGAAAAAGTATTTATAAACCTACCTCTTTTCTTTTCTCCACTTTTTCAGGAAAATTGTAAATCCAAGAACTCTGTAGGTATATTTCTTGCCTAAAGTTTCAATAATTTCTTCTGCAATCTCTCTAGCCTTCTTTTTATCATGTCCAACATTCTTCAACAAACAAACTTTCACATCCTTATGCGTTTTAAAGCAGTTTTCAATGTTCTTCATAAGCCCAGAAGTAACCCCTTTTTTCCCAATTTGAAGAACAGCCTGATTTACCTTCATTTTTCTTTCCCTATAAAACTTTCAATTTCCTTCTTTTTCACAATAATTTTTTTAAAATTTCTCACCCCAAAAGTTCCTACTTTCATTCCTTTCCTTTTGTAAACATCTTTTCCTTTAAATACGTGAACTATTACATCCTCTTTATTATCTCTCCAATCTTGGCTATAACGAGCAACTGCAGACCCACTTAAGAGTCTCTCTTTTTTTGTCGGTCTAGAAAAATCAATTACTCCGAAAGGACTTCCTGGGGATTCTGTGTGCAGAACGACATTTAGGCTTCCTTTAAACTTTTTCATCAATTCCTCATTGCTCTTTTCATCCTTTCCCAAAAGAAGCTTTTTATTTTCCCCTAAAAAAATCTCTCTGAATTTCATTCTTACCTAAATCAAATAACGTTTTTATAATTTGCTCAACTCCCCCGAAACTTTTATTAATGAATTTTCATTTTTTTATTGAATGCACTCACTTCATCATATTTTTCACTTTCTTAGAAACAGGGAACTTAACGAGTTATATGCAAGTATTGCACTAAGGGCGTTTGCTTTTGCACTGGCTGGAGTTTTTATTCCTATTTATCTTTATCAGCTAGGATATTCTTTTACAACGATTTTTCTTTTTTATGGAATTTTTGGATTAGTGACCGCGGTCTTTTCCCTGGTTTCTGTAAAAGTTTTTTCAAAACTTGGGCTTAAACACTGTATGCTGATAAGCATACCTTTTCTAATAACTTTTTTTGTGCTCCTTTATACTCTGGATACTTTCAGCTGGTCACCGATTATGTTATCTTTTATTTTCGGAATTCAGTCTGCTTTTTTCTGGGTCCCCTATCACATAGATTTTACGAAATTCAGCGATAAAAAACAAAGGGGTATGCAGGTTGGATTTTCAAAAATTGTCGCTTCTGTTTTCGCAACCCTGGGTCCTTTAGCAGGGGGATTAATTCTCGCATTTTTTGGATTTAATATTCTTTTTATAATAGTGGCCCTCTTTCTTATGTGTTCGGTCATTCCTTTATTTCTCACCAAAGAAATTCACCAGCCATTTCATTTTTCTTTAAAAGAATTTTTTCAAGGACAGAAATTGAAAGAAGTTCTTGGGTTTCTAGGTCACGGAGCAGAAATGCGGCTTGGATGGGTTGTTTGGCCTTTATTCATATTTCTTTTTATCCTTGAAGAAAAATATATCTCTCTCGGAATGATTTCTTCACTCGCTCTTTTTTCAGGAGTGATTTTTACTTTTTTTGCTGGAAGACTTTCAGATACGCGAAAGAGAAAAAATATCTTGAAAACAGGAACAATTGCAAATGCATTTATCTGGATAATAAAATCTTTTATAGTAACTCCCTTCCAAGTTGTAATTACAGATATCTTTTACGGGGCGAGTCAGGCAATGATGCACGTTCCTTTTGATGTCATAAGTTATGATCAAGCGAAAAAGAGAAATATAACGGGAATGATTCTTCAGAGGGAATTTTATATCCATTTAGGAGCTTTTTTGATGTTTATGCTTTTGATAATCTTTGCAGATTCTATTGTAGAAATATTCAGATATGGCGGTCCTCTTTCAAGTTTATTGAGATTTTTCTTTTAACCAATCATTCACTATCTTCAAAGATTTTTTCTGGTTTGGAAAGGTGAGCATTTTTAGAGCTTTTTTAAAACTCATCCATTCGTAGCCTGAATGCTCAATCTCATCAATTCTGACTTTTGCCTTCTTGGTTTCAATAGCATAGAGAGAAAAAGATTGACCTTTAATTCCAGGTCTGTCAGGAAAAATTTTGTTGTAATCATATCTTCCAGAATACTCTAATTTTTTTATTTTAATTGGGGTAAGACCTGTTTCTTCAAACAACTCTCGCTTTACAGCATTTCTTTTTGTCTCAAAAAATTTTAATGCCCCTTTTGGAAATTCCCACCCTTTCCAATGTAGCTTCCTTTTCAAAATAAGATACTCTATACTTTTTTCTGTCTTTGCATACGGCACAATAAATATGGCTTTTC
>DATKUW010000088.1:0-10623 GCA_035530435.1 Bacillota bacterium | reverse complement strand
TAAATAAGGTTATTAACACTTTGTTCAACACCCCAACAAAAAATAGTAAATATTTTTTCTATTTCAGCATTAAAAGAAGAAATTGAAATAAAATCTGGATAAACCTCTTCGCCACTTAAATTTAAACTTTCTGTTTCTCCTGTTGTTAAAACGCAAGAATCAGGGTTTTCACAGATTTTTGCAACACACTCCATAAAGTAAGGAGTCATATCTTGGATTTTTTCTTTTACTTGTAAAGGAAAATTGGCATCTTCCCACCAAACAGTTCCTTCAGTATTTAATATATCCTCATTCAATAAAGCATTCAATCGCACCTCATTTAATATGTTCTCCTCAATGCTAGAATCCTTTTGTGCATTTCCAGTTTTTTTCAGATTTATTACATTTATGATTAAAACAGCAAGAATTACTACTATTAATGCGATAATTAGACTAAGTAATAATTTTTTCAGAACTTTTTTCTTTTTTTTAGGTATGTAAATCGGTTGATGCTGGCGTGCTGGTTTTTTATTTAACATTTTTATTCATTGCAAAATAATTTGATTATTCTTGGATTGTAATTTGTTAGGGTTGAAAATATAAAAGTTGAATCAACATAGACATTTTTTTCAAATTCTTCATCTAATAAACACGTACTTTCTAAAGGACAGATTTTTGCAATGCATTCGAGTCCCCAAGGTGTTTTAGCAAGTATTTTATTTTTTGTTTGAGAAGGAAAATTATCCCACTCAATTGTTCCGGTAGTCCCAATAATTTCACTTCTTAAACTATCATTTAAACTCACTTCTCTAAAAATAGCCATTTCAACTTCATAGGCTTGATCAGAAATATCATTTTTCTGGATTCCTCCCGTAACAACAACAATAGCAGCGCCAACCAATATTAATATTGAAACAAAAGCCTCGGCAATCCTTATCCATCCCTTATTGTTCATTTTTATTTTTTTCAAAAGTTTTCATTTTTTATAAAACCTCTCCTCACCAGATTCCCACGCCCAAATAACCAGCTTCTTTGGAGAGATTTTTATTGATATATCGTATTGAAATCTCCTCGATAAAAACACTTCCTGAAGCTTCTTTTTCTTCTGTCTCGATAAATGTTCCATTGGCATATGTAAAACTAAGCCGGAAATCATTTCCTAAAGGAATATTTAATTCTTCTTTTAAATTTTCATAATCACTATTGTAGTCTTCAATGATTTGAATTATCTTTTTTTCAAAAATATTTTTTTCAGTTTGAACAAACCCAACCCAATAACCTGGATATCCTTCATTTGCCTGTTGACATTCTGACATAGCCCCGTTCTCTGTGAGATCAAATGCATCTGAGCCGTAAACTTTTAAAAACTTCTCTCCCGAATTTTTTTCTACATATAAATTCTGTATTGAAATTTTTGTATCAAAAACATCTCCTTCGTAATTTCCCGCAGTAATCCGGTTTCCGATTTCCAGTCCATCTAAAAAACCCATTAAATTTACGCAAGTATTAGAAGCTTCAAAGATTGAAACAGAAACACTTATCATGTTTGCCGAGGCATTTTCTATTATTACCCCCTTGACATAATCCAGAATAGCCTGCTTGTCTTCTGTCTCAATCGCAGGTCTAATCACAATATAAATGAAAATAATAAATGTGATAAATATGACAAACGAGAGAACAACTCCTACGTGAGACACGACCCCAAGATTGGATTTTTTTCTTTTCATATTATCCTCCAAAAAGTACCCCTGATCCTGTTGCAATTAAAAATGCAACCAACATTAAAATAAAAGAATGCCTGATACCTGCCTTAATATTTCCTTCTGATAATTTTCCTATCACCAGACCACTAAAAAATCCTTGGACCAACAAAAGATAAAGGAAAGAAGAAGATATCTCTTCCTGGGTTAATGGTGCACCACCCCCTCCCATGCCAGTTCCACCTATTCCACCAATACCTCCTCCACCAACAGCCCCTCCCAAATCAGGAGCGATGTCTATGAGGAGAGGAAGTATCTGGAATCGAAGCACGAGAATTATAACTATGAAAACAAAAAATATAATATATCCCTGAACAACTAGTGTTGATATTGCAGATTTTCTTTCTTTTTTTAATTTTTCTACTGTGCTTACAGCTTCTGTAACAGATTCAAGTATCACACTTATTTCTCCTCCGCTTTTTTCTGCTTGGCCTATCAAAGTCAAGGATCGAGAGATTGTTCTGTTTTTGACATCCTTTGAAAAAACCTGAAGAGCTTGTTGCAAGGGAATTCCCAGAGAAATCTGATTAGCCAATTTTTTAATGTTCTCGCTCAAAACTCCGTAAGGTTTGTCTTTCACATTAATTATGCTCTTGTTTATTGGTGTCCCTGTCTTAACGCTTTCAACGAGGTTTCTTGAGAATTCTAAGAACATATCTTCTTTTTCAGTGGCGATTTTTGTCTCTCTGATTATTGAAAAGACAAAAGGCGCAGCACCAATCAGAATACCAATTCCCAAGACGAGAAAGAAATATTTTGTGTTAAATATCAAAAAAGAGAATATAATAATGACTAAAGAAATCCCGATTCCAATCCATTTTATTTTTTGAAAATTCATTGTTAGTTTTTAGGTTGTTTTAAATGTAAAAATGTCAAAAAGAAAATATTAATAATCGAAACCACAAGTATCATCACGAAACTAATCATGAATGGACTCAATGAAATTCCCAATCCGCTTATTCTCATCATCATTAGTACCAGCATTAAAATCATAGGCGCAGCAACGACGACACTTATGTATATATCCATAAATGTTTCTGCGGTTTTTAACTGCCTTTCCATCTCCAGCCGATGGTCGAAAAGAAGGCTTTGAGATCTCTTATCAAAAAATACCGGAAGATCTCCCCCAGACGTGATTGTTGTTGCCAGACCATTATATAGGTCTGAAAGTTTTCTACTTGGACTATTAAACGACCTGTTTCTAAGTGCAGTAACTAGGTCATATCCGTAAATATTAATTTCGTTTTGGAGTTTTATAAATTCTTTTTCAAGATAAGGATACTCTTTCGTAGCGATAATTATGCCAAAAATCTTGCTTGGCTCTATCATAGAACCAGATATAGAAGCCATGTGTATTGCAGCAAAAGGAAGTTCTCTATTAATTTTAGATTCCAGCGATTTTTTTTCAAGAGACGGATAGAGATAAGCAAAAATAAATGTCGCTGCTGGCACCAAAAATATAATCCAGAAAACCTTCAATAGACGAGCTCCAAAACTTTCATCCATAAAAGTTATGAAAGGAGGAATGGCTGAAATATTGAAGAACATAAAAAAGAGCATAGCAATAAACGAAACAATTATGGAGATAGTTGTCGTGAAGAGCAATATAGAAATATAAGCTGCAGGGACGAGATTCACGTTTGATTTTATGAGGTCTCTTCTCAATTTTTCAAAATATCCTTTGCTAAGAAAAGACATTGATCTATTATGAAAAAACCTGCTAGAAATTTTGAAAAATTTGCTCGGTTTTTTCTCTTTCTTTTTAACAATTTTTTCCCCTTTCTTTTTCATTCTTTTCAGACTAAGTTTTTCTAGGGCATCTGGTCTGGGTTTTTTATCCTTTGCTTTTTCAGAAGATTTTTTGGAAGATTGCATGGAAGTTTCTTTAGGAATTTTTTGAATGTCTTGTATTGGTTGTGAAATTAATTGTTTTATGGGTGCTTTTTTTTGACCAGGAAGGGGATTGAACAAAGAAAATTTTTCAACAGAACCCACCACTTCTCGCCCTATTTTTTGAAGCGGGGCTTTCAGATTTTCAATTTGTAGATAAATCATTCTTTTCTCTTGGGGGTCGTTGACATTCTTGGAATAATTAAAAAGAGAGTTCATTTCATTGATTATCCTTTTTTCTTGTAGAACGCTTTCCCTTATTTTTTCAATCGAAGAATTCTTCGTCATCTTGCCATCTCCAAGATTGTTTTTTGTGTTTCTATGATCTTCTTTTTTATTTTATTAAAATTTTCAGAATTTCTGTTTTCATAGGTTTTTTCAAATTCCTCAAAAGAAGACTCTAGAGTTTCAATGAGCTGACTAAGAAATGAAATATTCTCCCCTTTTATCATGTGTCAGAAAAGGAATTCGTGTTATTAAATTTTTTTATTTTTCTTTCTGTAAGAATTCTCTATGCAATTCCAAATTTGTTCAAAATTTCCCTCGGTTTTTTGTAATACTGGGTAATCATATCTTGGAACTGCTGAAAACCAAAAATTTTATTTTCATACATCTTATAAAGCAATTCTACTCTTTTCTTGAATTCAGAATGGATTTCTTCTGTCGTAATACCAAACCTTTTTGCAATTTTTTCAAATATTTTGCTGTTTTTTTTAAAATAGAATCTGTCTTCTGTCGGATCCCATACAAAAGGAGTATTTGTCATGGCGATTCCTTCTGAGGTTACGTTGATTATCTCAACAATCTCCTTTAGTTTTCTCGTTTCGTGTTTTTGTGCGATAGCGTGAGTCATGATGCAAATACAGTCAAGAACATTCAATAGTGTTGGAGAAAGTTCTATCGGAGGAGTTTCAAGCCTTTTTATCACAGTATCTACTGAATCTGCGTGCATGGTGCTTATCGATGAGTGTCCTGAAGCCATTCCTTGAAATAATACATAAGCCTCTTTTCCACGAACTTCCCCCACAATTACATAATCAGGATTTTGTCTAAAAGAACTTTTTAACAAAGTGAACAAATCAATTTCTCCTATATTTCCTATGCCAATTGCCCCTCTGACAACACTCGGAAGCCAATTTTCTCTTGGTAGGTTTAATTCTCTAGTGTCCTCAATGCTGACGACTCTTGCTTCAGGAGGAATAAAGAAAGCAACAGCATTCAGAAGAGTTGTTTTTCCAGAAGAGGTTCCGCCAGTAATTAATATGTTCATCTTATACTGGACAAGAATCCATAAGTAAGCAAGCATCTCAGGGCTAAGAGTTCTGAAAGAAAGCAGTTGAGGAGGAGTCCAGGGAGTTTTTGTGAATTTTCTGATTGTAAATGTCGGCCCTTTTGAAGTTATGTCTTTAGTATAAGTTGCGTTTACTCTGCTTCCATCTGGAAGACTTCCGTCAAGAATAGGCGAGGCATAAGAAATATGTTTTCCACTTCTTTGAGCAAGTTTTTCCACAAAACCCTCAAGCTTATCCATATCACTGAATGTGAGATTTGTTTTAAGATTTCTAAAAATCCTGTGAACAACATAAACAGGGCTGTCAGCACCATTACACTCAATATCTTCCACAAAATAATCCCTCAATAAAGGATCTATGTCATTAAAACCAAGGAAATTTCTTACGAGATAATAATATATTTTTTTGTAAGATTCGTAAGACATATTTAGTCCGAGCTCGAAAGCAATAATTTTGAATCTTTTGTCAATGTATTCTAAAAGTTTGTCCATATCTTTTTCCACAATAGTGTCGTAATTTATCATATCTCTAATTGCTATAAGAATCTGGTCTCTGTAACTCGTTTCTATTTTATCGAGTTTCGGTTCTTCAATTTCATATAAGACCTCATAAATTTTTGGATCCCAATAGATATGCACAAAAGCAAAAGGAGAGACAACACTGTATCTCACATCAATTTTCGTCTTATCTTTTATTCTTTTTAAAGGAGGGACTGTGGGAGAAAAATTTATTTCAACTCTTGGATAATCCTGTATTCCTGGCATTTAACCCATAACCTCCATGTTGACAATTGTTCTATTTGAAGAATCTTCCCCTTTATTTGTTATGAGGAGAGTATAGGTTGTTGGGGCTTTGCTTATTTTTTTTAACTCCTCTTTATTCTGATAAGTGATGTTATAGTCTTCTCCGTAATTCCTGGTTAATGTTACGTCATTAGTTTTTCCTTTTTTTTCTGTAAGTATTACTATGTTTCCAATTGTGACATTTTTGTCAGGTTCGCTGTATATATATCTGCTCTCAAGCTCAAAAAAAATCCGATTATTTTCTCCATCAATATTTAGCACTCCTTTGCTTATTCCAAGATCAATTACTCTCTGGTTGCCAGGAATTCCAATAGTTTTTATAATCAAATCTATGTCTTCTAAAATAGAAATTGATTGCTCTATTAGGTTTTTATCCTGAATTTCTTCTATTTTTGGTTTTGCAAAAGCAAGAACCAGACCAATTAATGCAAATGCAATCAAAGTATAAACTATGGTTTCTACCCAAATTTGCCCTCTTTTTTTAATAGGTCTAAATAAAACCCCTTTTTTTATACCCATATGAATTTAAATTAAAATCAGTTTTAATATTTTTCCTTATTAGTTTTATTACGTGGAGCATCTTATGATATAATTCATAGAATCTGAGGTGTCGCATTGAGTTCCTTTAATTATAGGGGCTATGCTTATCAAATCAGGAGTCCCTGAAAGGCCGGCACCATCCATATTAAGCACATAAGTGAGTCCACCATTTTTTGAAGGAATTATAATGCTGGAAGAACCGCCAGGATACATAATTAGATTATCTATTTCAGAAGGGGTTTCTTTTATCTTGAAAGTTGTACTACTTCCTCCTACAGAGATGCCGACAAGAATCTCTTCAATATCGATATCACCAACATCTATAGAAAATCGGATTTCGCTGTCATTATAACACGTGTATTCTGAATTCAGACTTACTTTTTCAAAAATTCCAAAACAGGATTCTGAACCTTCAGTGCTTTTTTCAACCAGATTAGTAACGATGGTCCATACTGTTCCAACAAGAACAACTGTCAGTGCTATCAGCAAAATAGTTGCAACAATTGATGAGAGCCCTTTTTTATTTATTTTTTTCCCCATGTTTTTATTCTTAATTCTAAAATTTCCAGGCCACGGATTTTTTATATTTCATATAAATATCCATACTGTTCATCGCAGACATGGGTTTTTTCTTCTCCACTTTGAGAAGTTCCAGCTAGAATAGGAATTATCAGTATTTCTGTAGCTCCAGAGAATTCAGTGTTTAAATCCTTGGACAAGAAAGTTCCTCCCTGCCTTAACCCTACAGAAGGCCAGCTGCTATCTATTTCTTTCAGATTAAGAGTTCTATGCCCCCCTTCTTCAGATACCTTAATGTTAAAATCATAAACAGGAACATTTCCTGAATTTTCAAAAGCAAGTTTTCCCAATGTTAAAGAATACGAAGATATAAATTCAACATCTTCGCAAACAAGTTCTATGTTTCTTTCAAATTTTGTTATAGCTTCTTGTGTAAGTCCTCTGAACCATAAAAAAATAATCAATCCGATTATTATAGCCATTGCGATTAAAAGTACTGTAGCAATAACCGGCGAAACACCTTTTTTATCCCTCTTTTTGTACCTCTTCATATTATATTATAAATTTTAATATTTATAAACTTAATTTATTCAATCTCAAAACAATAAAGTCTTCTCGCTTCGTCACTACAGGTCTCCTCATTATAATTTGTCCAGTCTTTGTTTACAGCATTTGACCTGCCCCTTATTCCTGAACCACTAGTAACAGTCCATCCTTCACAATTTTTATTTGTCATAGCGTTCCCAAATTCATCTGTTCCTGTCCAAACACCCCCGGATGTTGATGCATCTCCTCCAAATTCAGTTATATTTATAGGATGAAAAAGAAGATTTCCATTTATTATATCTTCTTTGTTGTTTATTACTTTTGTTTCAGGTTCTCCAGCAGTATTTGGGAGAGCATAAATTTCGTCTTCAATCCTATCTATCGCGTTTATGTTGTTTATAGATAACCATGCTACAAAAGTTCCATTTAATCCAGCATCTTCTGCTAAATCATTGCATATTAAATCTGCCCCGTCCAAACCCCCAAGGTTCCCATCAAAACCCCCTTGGCTTGTTGCAAATGCTATAAAGAAAGTTGCTATACTAACAAGAATATCAGTCCTTGCATTTGAACAACTTACAAATCTTGTTTTTCCCTCGAATTCTTGAAACCTAGTAGGAACTATTCTTATAGAATACAGATCTCCTATTGAAGTTGGGATATTAAAAAAATACGTCTCTTCAGAGCCAGGAAAGAATAGGCTGCTTTCACCTGCAAAAAATAAAACAGAATTTCCAAGTATAATCCCTGTTCCTTGAGTATCATTTAAGTAACTTGATAAGTCAATTATTGGTAATTCCTGTTCAGAGTCATTTGTTGCATATATAAAATATCCTGCAAGATTAAATCTCCCATTATTCTTTACTGTAACACTTAATTGAGAGTCAAGAGGGTTGAAGGCTGCCTCTTTTATAAAAATAGAAGAACCATCAGGGCATTCCAAAGATTCTCTAGGGACATATGTCCTTAACCACTGATAAACTAACCCGCTTATTATTATTAAAAAAACAACGAGCAAAACATAGCTCACCATTATACTTATCCCTTTCTTGTTTTCGAAAAATCTTTTTTTATGCATTTTATCCAATAATTATATTCTCTCCTCTATTTATTTTTTGAGATAAAACAAAATAAAAATTTTTCCCTTTTGTCAAGTCAAATTCATATGGAGTATTATCGATAGAAAGAGTTAGTGTGTCTATTTCTGGATCAATTCCACCCATAAACTCACCTGTTTCATTAGTTATTGTTGCAGAAGAACCAGAACTGATAGAAACATCTTTTTGTGTTTTCTGATATCCTGTAACAGTTATATTATCTTTATCTCCGAATATAAAATATAAATTAGTGTTTTTTTTCTGGTAATCGATATAATCTTGAGTGAAATTTACTAAAAGCCCATGGAGTTCCAAATCACTTATTTCATTGTATAATCCGTAATCAAAAAGATATCTGCTTTCTGTTTGTATTTCCTCTTTTAAATAAGTCAGTTTTGCGTCTGAATCTTCTCTTGAATAATTGGCAATTGTAAAAAACCCAATAACAAGTATGGCAAGAACAACAGCAGATATGAGATAGAATTGGCCTGTTTCATCCCCTTTTTTTATCATACAAAAAATAAAGAAAAAGAGTTTATTAAATTAGTGTTTTTAAAATCAATTAAAGTTTTAAACATCAAATCCCCTTAGATATTATGGTAAAAGCTATCATATTTGATTGTTGGGGAACTTTGTTTTATAATGAATTAAATCCCCAACCATTCTCCTTATTTGCTAAGAAAATTGGAAAGGATTTTCATGATTATGATTACATGACAACTTTTGAAAAGCATTTTATGTTAAAAAAACATCTTGATTTTAGGGTGCCTATTAAAAGTTTATTGAGAGAATTAAATCTTAATCCTTCTATAGAACTAATAAAAGAATTGAAAAGTATACTAGATAGCGGACTCAATCATTTTAAACCCTATCCAGAGACATTGGAAGTATTAGGTGAATTGAAAAAAAGATATAAATTGTGTTTAATTAGTAATACAGGGTATTTAGCTTTTAATCAATTAAAAGAGCATTTTAACTTAGATGAAATTTTTGATATTATGTTGCCCTCTTATAAAACTGGAATTTTAAAACCAAATCCAAAAATTTTTGAGCTTATGATTAAAAAATTGAAAATTGATAAAAATGACGCATTGATGATTGGAGATTCTTTGAAACAAGATATTCAAGCAGCAGAAAATTTTGGAATAAAAGGAATTCTAATTGATAGGAAAGAAAAACACCCAGATTACCCAAGTAGAATCACTTCACTTAAAGAATTGCAAGACTTAAATTTTTAATAAGTGTAGACTCGGAAGTTTGCTCGAAGATTATCAAAGAGCTACCTTTATTCTTTCTCGGTTCTGCGACCTGCCAAGCACCTACACAAATGTTTAGGGCTGCTCCGATCAAGGCCTGACCCGTTTCGCATCTGCAAGATCGAGACAGACAAAACGTCAACGTCCAAATAAAGACTTTTTAACGCACTTTTTACGCCCTTCCTTGCAGTTTGCCATAAAGCCCATTTGCAAGCAGCGGAGGGCTAACCCGCCAACCTAGTCTACATAAATTATGACTAATTATGATTTATAAAAGTTATGGCTGTGGTTCTTTGTTACCTTAATTGGTCTTAATATGGAAAAAACAAACATTTTAAAGTATAGAAATTCTTATAAAGATAATAAAAAGAGAATAAAGATGGATTGGGATACTATTGCAAAACTGGGTTTAGTCCTTGTAATAATTTATCTTATAGCAAAAGCATTAGGCATTATTAATAGCCCCCCTGCGGTAGATGTTGGGGCAATTGTTGCTGGAGGAATTTTTGTTTGGAGATATGCTACAAAAATAGATGAAATTAATAAGGATATTAACGAACTCACAGATGTTTGCCCTAATCTTAAGAAAAGAAAGAAATAATCAAAAATTCTAACCATTTAATTGGGCTTTTGGATATATTTTTAAGTTTTAACATCTTATTTGAATTATGAATAACAAACACATGGTTAATAAGAAACAGTGTTCCAGCAACAACAAGAAGAAAACAGACGTCCGAGGTTCCCAATAATTGAACAGGTAATTAAGCCGAGAGGGCTGAAGCCTGTCAAAGTGTGCAAATTATAATATAAATGCTTATAAATACCAATTATTTAACTAAAATACCAATTGGATATATATCAGGCATAACTTTATAAAAGGCGTTTGGCTAATCCGTTTAGATAAATTACACTATAAGAAGAAAATGGAAGAAACACAAAAA
>DATKUW010000087.1:0-10624 GCA_035530435.1 Bacillota bacterium | reverse complement strand
TAAAAGCTCTGCCTTGTTTTCTAAACAGCTCTTTGAAAAACTCAATAAAAATATAGAACATTACAAGATTAAAGACTACAAGGTAACTATGGAAGCGACCCATCACGGACCATTGATTGGCAAACCGTGCATTTTTGTAGAACTCGGCTCTACAGAAACAGAATGGACCGATCGAAGAGCAGGATTTGTAATTGCAAAAACAATTTCAGAAACAATAGAAGATTTTAAGGAAAACCCTTACAACGAAGTAGCAATTGCAATCGGAGGTCCTCACTATTGCCCTAGTTTTAACAAAATCCAACTCAAATCCAACGTAGCTATTTCACACGTAATTCCAAATTATGCTTTTCCTTTAACAGAAGAAATGGTTAAAGAAGCTGTGGAAAAAACAGAAGAAGAAATTGATTTTTTCCTCCTCGACTGGAAAGGACTGGGAAATGTTGAAAAGAGGGAAGAAGTTTTAAGTGTTTTAGATAAATTTTACACTCCTAAAAGAAAAACCACTGAGATTAGTAAATGATCTTTCCAAAACTTTATTAATATAATTTTACTTCAATTAATGGTTGCGGGATCGAAAACCCGCAGGAGGTTTTTACATGGACAAAAAACTAAAAGAAAAGATATCTATATTAGATCCTAAGTTTAGAGAAAAGATAGGGGAATTATTAGGCACTATGGAAGATTCTATTTCTCTGCTTTATGAGGCAGCTACTCGTGATCCAAAAACAGGGGCGTATAACAGCAAGTTCTTTGAAAATATTTTAGATATGGAAGTTGCAAAAGCTAAAAGAGGGCAAGAAAAATTATCATTATTTGTTGTAGACATAGATTTTTTCAAGAAAATAAATGATAAATATGGGCATTTAAAAGCAGATGACTTGCTTATAAGATTAGCAAAAGTTTTAATCAAGCAATTTAGAAAATCAGACATTGTTTCAAGATTTGGAGGCGAAGAATTTTTCATTCTTCTTCCTGAGACAAATATGGTAAAAGCAAAGAAAATAACTGCTCGTTTAAGAACAGCAATAAAATCAGACAGAATTCTAAAAAAACACGGAGTTACAATTAGTGGGGGACTGACAGAATTCCGGAAAAGAGACACGAAGAAGGCATTTAAACAGCGGGCAGACAAAGCCCTTTACAAGGCAAAACAAACAGGACGAGACAGATTTGTTGCTGTTGAATAATTTTAAAACGCCTAAGCTGATTATATTTTAGATAATTTTATAAGATCTCTTCCTCAAATTATATTATGTACTGGAAAAAATGGGTTGATTGGAAGGAAAAGAAATATGTTGCTATTTTCTTATTTATTATAGCATATATATTAACAATTCCTTTGAGAAATTATGATTCATTTTTTGATATATCACAAGGAGTTAAGATATGGATGCACTTAATAATGATCATTGTTGGAGTGATTGTTATATTAATACTTCTAAAGATAATTGAGTTAATCATAAAACATTTTCTAAAGAAATAAAACGCCCACGGCAAAACCTAATAAAAAGTAATACACTTGGGTTATTTTTTAATTCTAACTAACATAGCATAATCGTAAGTATCTAAATTTATAAATGAAATTTTTTCTCTTGGAACAAAGTTTAGATACCCAAAAACCTTTTCTTTTGTAAATCTTTGAGACCAATAATTTTTATTGGTTACGGCAACAGAATCTTTAGGTCTGCTTATTATTTTCATCCCACATTTAAGGTAAAAATCTTCTTGATGCTTTCTACTTGATTCATTATCAATATAAATAGAACCGAGCACGATTTCTCCATTTTTATCCAATAGATTATAAGCTAACTGAAATATTCTTGTAAACTTGGGATTTTTACTTAAATCAATTTTTTTCTTCAATTTTCCAGAAGAATCTGTTTCAAATGAGAAATCAGAAGGATAAAAATTTCCTGCAGTAAACCAAGTACAGATTATCAAATCAAAATTTTCTTTTAATTTATCTAATTCCAATCCATCCATTTTAATTACTTTAAACTTCTCCTCTAATTTATAATTTTTAGAAATTTTTTTAGCTGAATCTATGCATTTTTAGAGTGATCTATTCCAATATATTTTCCAATCTTACCCCAAATTTCTTTTATCCCCGATAGGTGTTTTGGAATTCTTGCATCTCCAACCCCAATATCTAATATAGAAAGTGGTTTTCTTTTTTTCTTGTAAAGTTCAGTGATAATTTTTTCAAGTTCAATCATTTCAGACCATTGTGATTGAAGAAGATATTCAGATATAAAATCTGGATTAAATGCTTTATTTATCATATCTTGACTTTCATACATTTCTTTCATGTTTAAAGAAGTATTTGAAGTTATTTAAAAATTTCCAAAAACTAACACGTCCAAAAAAGGCATTACGCCCACGGCAGGAATCGAACCTGCGAGCCCCGAAGGGCCTGGATTAGCAATCCAGTGCAATACCATTATGCGACATGGGCTTTAATTCTATTGATAATCTCAGACTTATAAGTTTTTTGTCAGAAAAATAGCGGGGGTAGGATTTGAACCTACGACCTCCGGGTTATGGGCCCGACGAGCACTCCAGACTGCTCCACCCCGCTGCACTTAAAATAGCTAATGAAATTTGCTTATAAAACTTTCTCTTAAAAAACACTTAAACCTTCAAAACAATCTTTTCATAGCACAAATATTTTTTAATACAATAAAGGCTAAATATAACGAAGACGATGTCCCATTTTGATTAAGTTTATAAAAGAGTAAGAATTTTTTCTCCCATGTCAGATCTAATTTTGGGCATTGATGATGCAGGTCGCGGTCCTGTCATTGGTCCAATGGTTCTTGCTGGCTGTCTTATTGATAAAAAAACAGAGGAGGAATTTAAAAGCCTGGGAGTGAGAGACAGCAAACAGCTAACTCCTAGAAGAAGAGAATTTCTTGCAGAAGAGATAAGAAAAAAATCAAAAGCTTTTGAAATTGTGGTTGTGTCTCCAGAAGAAATTGATGAATCTAAAGATAAAGGGATAAAACTCAATGAACTTGAAGCACTGGCTGCAGCAAAAATAATAAATAAGATAAACAAAGGGACCAAAAAAATAAAGGTTATTCTAGACTGTCCTTCTCCAAACAGAACCCAATGGAGGGAGAATTTGAGAATAGATATAAAAAATCTCTCAAATCTGGAAGTGCTTTGTGAACACAAGGCAGATAGAGATTATATCGCTGTTTCAGCTGCGTCAATTCTTGCGAAAAGCGAGAGAGAAAAACAGATGGATAAACTAAAAAAGAAATATGGGAAAGAAATTGGTTCAGGCTATACTTCTGATCCAAAAACAAAAGAGTTTGTTGCAAAAAACGCTAAAAACCACAAAGGACTTTTTAGGAAATCTTGGTCTACTTGGAAAAAGGCTGCCTCAAAATCAAAGCAGAAAAAACTAGAATTCTGAGATAATTTTATTGTTTTGAAAAACATAATATTTATAAAACAATTAACGATAAGAAAAACATGGCAGAGGGATCAGAAATTATATATAACCTTCCTATTGAAGACTCTTGGAGAAATGAAGGACATTTCATAATTCCAAACGTTTTTTACAGAGGAAAAACAAGAGATTACAGAATTTTTAAAGAGCTAACTCCTGGAGTGGCCCGAGAAAAACTTTCTGCAATATATGAACTTGAAAAAGCAAAAGGAAATCCCCATCCAGCAAGCGCCCCTTTAATCTGGGCTATTTGCGAAAGTGCCTATTGTCTTAGAGATAGAAAATCTGATTCCTCTGAAAAATTAAGAAATTTCCTCCACCAAAGTTTCCAAAGAGGTATGAATACTTTAACAAGTATAATTTATTCTCCTTCAGGAAAAGATCAAATAATTCATAACTATGGAACCCCAGATGAATATTCTTTTGAGGAAGAAGTTATTGGTCAAAGTGATTGGGTCTCTCAAATACATAATAAAAATTTCTTAGAAAAACTTATATTAAATTCTGATATAGAACAGATATATAATGTCTCTAGGTGGATTAGTAGAACTTCCCCATATCTTTGGAGATTGAGATCAAAACCAAAAACAGAAGAAGAGGGAGTTTTCGCATTTATTTCTGGAGGAAATGCGTTTGATTTTCATTGTAATTCAGATCCTTCTAAACAAGTAGCCACTTTTAGAGTGTTAGAAGTTGATTAAGTTTCTATTCTAGAATTTTATATTAATCTTTAAAAACAATATTTATTTATTCTTACCATGGCCTATATCAAAAAACTGGTGATGCAGGGATTTAAGAGTTTTCCAAGAAAAACAGAAATTCCCTTTACCAGAGGAATAAATGTGATTCTTGGACCCAATGGTTCTGGAAAATCAAATCTTTCTGATGCCTTGTGTTTTGTTCTTGGAAGATTAAGCATCAAATCAATAAGGGCTGCAAAGGCGAGCAATTTAATTTTTTTAGGAACAAAATCCGCACCCCCAAAAAAAGAAGCTGTTGTGGAAATAGTTTTTGATAATTCAGATAAAACTTTCTCAATAGACAAAGATGAGATAAGTATTAAGAGAACCGTGAGAAGAAATGGACAGAGCATCTATAAAATCAATAACGAAAAAAAAACAAGGCAGGAAATTATCGGACTTCTTGCGCAGGCAGGAGTAGACCCGTCAGGATTTAATATAGTTCTTCAAGGAGAGATACAAAATTTTGTAAGAATGCAGCCAGAGGAAAGAAGAGGAATAATTGAAGAGGTTTCTGGAATTATGATCTATGAGTCAAGAAAAGAGAAATCATTGAGAGAACTTGAGAAGACAGAAGAAAAGCTCAAGGAAGTTCATTCAATTCTTAGAGAGAGGATTACTTATCTAAATAATCTTGAAAAAGAGAGGCAACAGGCACTCAGATTCAAAAAACTTGAAAGTGATATAAAAAGATTTAAGGCAAGCATAATCCACCAGAACCTTTCTCAAAAGAATAAAGAAGCTGAAAACATGAATCTGAATATAGAAAAAAAGAACAAAGAGATAAAAAAAATAAAAAAAACAATAAAAGAAATTGAAGAAGAGATAAAAAAATTTAGATTAAGAATAGATAAGATTGATTCAGAAATCCAGGGCTCAACAGGTATTGAGCAGGAAAAACTCAATAAAGAAATAGCTGATTTAAGAGCAGAACTTGCAGGAACAAAAGTGAAGCTTGAGAATTACCATTCTAAACTTTTGGGATTATCAAAACAAAAAGAAGAGCTCGCTAAATCTATAAAAGAAAAGGAAACTTCTTTAAAAGAACTTAAGAAAGAACCTCCAACTCAAGAGAAGAAGACGAGAGAAATTGAAAGAAAAAAGAACGATTTTGAGAAACTGGAAGAACAGAGAAGAAAATTTTATATGGTTCAATCTGAAAGAAATTCTATAAAAGAGAGAATTCAGGATAAAAACAATCTTCTTCAGAATTATAATAACGAATCCAATTTTTTAATGAAACAGATAAAAACTCTTTCAATAGAAATTTTTGATACAAGGACTAACAAAGAAAAACTAGAAAAACTCAAGCTTTTACTTATAGAAAAAAGAGACACTCTAAGCGATATAATAAAAAAAGAAGTTGAACTTGAAAAAACCAGCTCTGTCAATGAATCAGAAATAGAAAATTTAAACACAATTCTCAAAAAAATAGCCCGTCTTGATATATGCCCTGTGTGCAAAAACCGAATTACTCCAAAACATATGGAAGAAATAAAAGCAGAAGTTTTGCCTAAAATGGAATCCTTGAAAAGAGAAATAGAAAATGCAGACAGAGAATTAAAAACTATTTATCAGAAAAAAGAAATATTATCCAGAGATATTGAAGAAATAACACAGCAGATTTCGAAAACAGAATCAGACCTTAATAAATTTTCAAGCATGGATGAGAAAAAATCCCAGATTAAGACACTTCACGGGAAAATAGAAGGGCTCAATAAGGAAATATTGGAATTGGAAAAAAGGAAGAAATCCCTTGCAAAAATTCTTGAAAATAATTTCGACATAGAACAGAGGTATGAAACAATGAGGGTTGAAATTCAGGAAATTTCCTCTATGAGTAAGGAAAACTTAGAGTCAGAAGTTATATTTGGAGAAAGAGAACTTGATAGATTAAAGATTTCATTTAAACAAATTTTTAGAGAAGAGAAGAGCATTAAAGAAGAATTCTTAGAGCTTAAAAAGATTTTTGATGAAAAAACGAAAATTCTTGCGAATAAAAAACAACAAGAAGAAGAATTGAGCAAGAGATTCAAGGAGATGATTTCAGAAAGAGATTCTTTCCATGCGAAAATCAGAGAAAAAGAGTCAAGTATCTTCTCAAAGCAAAATATTCTTAATAATACTGAACAGGAGATGAACGAATTTAAAATTGAAAAAGCAAGAATTGATGCAGAGACTGAAAATCTTGAGACAGAAATGTTTGAATTTAAGGGGGTGGAGATAATTAGGATGAACAAGGATTCATTAATCCAGCGACTTGCAAAAGCCAAAGAGATTTTTTCAAAAATAGGAACAGTTAATCTTAGGTCCTTGGAGGTTTATGATTCAATAAAGGCAGAATACGATGCAATAAAAGAAAAGGCAGAGATAATTTCCAAAGAAAAAGGGGGAATTTTAAAGATAATCTATGAAATAGACATAAAAAAGAAAAAAACATTTATGCAAACCCTTAAAAAAATAAACGAGATTTTCTCCAGAAATTTTTCTCAGCTAAGCACGAAAGGACGTATCTTTCTCGAACTTGAAAACAGAAAAGATCCGTTTGACGGGGGAGTGAATGTGATTGTTAAAACAGGACACGGAAAATATTTTGACGTAAAATCTCTTTCTGGCGGAGAACAGACTCTTGTCGCACTTTCACTTATTTTCGCAATTCAGGAATACAGCCCGTATTGCTTTTATATTTTTGATGAAGTTGATGCAACCCTTGATAAAAGAAATTCAGAAAGACTCGCAGGCCTTCTTAACAAATACATGCAGAAAGGGCAGTACATAGTTATATCACATAACGATGAAATCATCTCAAGAGCAACAAACCTGTACGGAATCAGCATGCATGACGGAATTAGTAAGATTATAAGCCTAAAGATTTGAAATTATTTAAATCCCTATAAAGAGCTTATTTACCACAAAATGCCTGTTCAAGTAAATTTAGATTATTTTTATAGATTCTCTTTGTTCTAATTTCTGCTGCTATACCTGCTTTCTTCCGATATGATTTTTCATCAAAATTAGGATCACTGGAAACTACTTGTCCACGGCCTTTAGCTATGTCTAAATCCAATTGCTCATTTGATGATGGTATGACTTCATATTTCAATAACCTTTTTTTAAAACTTGGAGTGTTAAAAGGAGTACTAGTTTGAAGATCGTCTATAGTAATTTCATCTCCTTGATCAAATAATCTATTTTGATTATGATCATAAACAACAACACTTAGAGATTTACTTTCTTTACTATAAATTTTCTTAATTCGGTGAGGGATATTTGCTTTATTTTTATCTTTTGATTTAATAAATCCTGCAATTTCTCCAGTAGTTATTACATCATTTGCAATTCGATTAAGAAAATTGGTTTCATATTCGTTTGTCATTATTTTATTTTGTATTCCATATGCTGGTTGTGCATTTCCAATTTTTTCTAGAGAACCCACTTTATCATTTTTGTTACAACCAGTTGTAAGTATAAAAGGTATTAAAAGCGTTACAAGTGTTTTTCCAAACCCTGTTCTTAATGTTTTTCTCATATTTTTTTATAAAATCCCTTGTTTATAAATCTTTCTAAGTGTAACCACTTAAAAGTAACTTATATAATTCTGTAGTTTTTCATCAAAGAAATTATTTAAATCCAACCACCTTTATTTTTCTATGAATAAACAAGAGCTTCTCCAGCGCTTGAAAGCTTTGGGTTTTTCCAAAAATATTCTAGATGCTTTTTCAAAAGTCAAAAGAGAGAATTTTATTCCTGAAGAACTTGAAAAAGAAGCTTACAAAGACACAGCTCTTCCAATAGGCCATGGGCAGACAATTTCTCAGCCATATACTATTAGTATAATGCTCTCTGAGCTAGAACTGAAAAAAGGGCAAAATATTCTTGAGGTTGGTTCTGGTTCAGGATATGTTCTTGCTCTGCTATCAGAAATTATAGGTAAGAACGGAAAAGTTTCTGGAATAGAGGTAGTCAAGGAATTAGTTGCAAAATCAAAAGAATCCTTAGAAGATTACAATAATATTGAAATATATCATAGAAATGGCTCTAAAGGACTTCCTGAAAAAGCACCTTTTGATAGAATTCTCATAAGTGCTGCGTGTCGCGAAGTTCCTAAAGAACTTTTAAATCAATTAAAAGACGGAGGAATTCTTCTTACACCTAAAGGTCCAAGATTTGAGCAAAGCCTTGTTGTAATTGAGAGACAAGGCAATGAATTTAAAACAATAAGAGAAATTCCAGGGTTTATTTTCGTGCCTTTTATTGAAGGAGATTAATAATAAAAACCCAATCCTATCCCACAAGCCGGTTCTTTATCACCAAATTCAAATCTTAACTCTGGAAGTAGGGTTCCAGAACCAATGTTTATTTTTTTACTAACCCGAGCAAAATATTTTTTGTTTTCTGGTTGATATGCTAAATCTAAATTTATTTTACCACTATAACTGATTCCAAACATTGGTTCAAGATTTTTTAAAGAAGTTCTTAAATAGCCTATAAAATTTTTATATTTCACACTCCCTCCTAATTCTGATTTCCATAAATCATCAAAATTTAAAACTGCAACAAGTCCCCCGGATTTACTATCAAATTCTATACTTGAAGCGAATTCAATTGGCATTTCTCCTTCATTATACCAAGTTTTTTTAGCTTGTAATCCAAAACTTAAATTTTTTCTCTTAATTGCAAGATTTCCAAAGAACATCTTGTTATCATTCTCTGCATCAGCCCATACAACTCCCAGGGCACTAATATTTTTCTTTTCACCAAAAGGAAGGGCAATTCCCGCGAATTTGCTTTTATCTGCATCAAAGCAAACCTTATAATAGTGAATTGGAATTTGTTTATAAAAAGTCGCAAGATCTGCCGGATTATCCGCAAAAATTTTATTTGCTCCAATAAGCATACTGCCTGTCAAAAAGAATATTGGGCCTGTTTTTTTAATCGAATTTTCAATTTCTTTCGTAGTTATTTTTCGTAATGATTGTTGTGCAACTTTTTTGCAATGGCCGATTTCGTTATTAGCAAATCTTTTAAGAGGGGGTTTGGCTTTTTTGTCTTTAATTCTTCCTAAGGCCTCTGCAGCATCTCTTTTTACTTCATAAAATTTATCATCAAGTGCCTCACATAAATAAGGAACTGCTCTAGCATCCCCGATTAGTCCTAGTTCTAAAGCAGACATTGAACGTAACATTTCACTTTCGTTATTTTTTAAAACATATACCAATGGTAAAACAACCCCTTTATTTCCAACCCTACCAATATTCCCTAATCTAATTATGGCACGGTCACTTTTATTACCGTTATTATTTAATTCAAAAAGACAACTATTTATCTCGTCTTGCATATTGGTTTCGATTAAATTGTCCATTTTCTAATTATTTTTAATATATTTATAAATATTATTGCATTAAAATAACACCCACGCCGAAAGAGTAGGGGGAGTTAGATTATTTTCTTATTTTATTCTTCTGGCATATAGATTAATTATCTTTGGATAAGATTTAATCAGTACAAAACTCAATATGTTCAACATCCAGCTCATTTCTTTTCTTTTTATTATAAGAAGCAACAGGTTTTTTAAGAGGGATCTTCAATACTTTCTTATCTTTCTCTGTTAAGCTCTTATCAACTTTCTTTCTCTTAATTTTAAATTTCCTATAAACTCTCTAAGATTTAAATTATTTTAAAGGTTTTGGGGGAGTTTAGTTAAATTTTTATACTTGGATAATATTATTTAATTAGAAAGAAAGTTCCAAAATAAAAAAGGAGGTGAAAAAATGGTAGCACACGTTTCTAAAACGAAGCCAACAGCAAAGAAAGCTGCAACAAGAGCAAGAAAAAAAGGACTGAAAGCTTCAGTTTACAAAAAGAAAAAAGGTTACGGAGTTAGTGTAACAAAAAAGAAGAAAAAATAATCTTTCTTCCAATTTTATTTTTATTTTAACATTTTACCTTTAAATTTCTAGAAATAATAAACGCCCACGCCGGAAGTTGAGAGAGTTTTATTTCTTCTTTTTCAACAAAACTAGGTTTAGAACCAATCCAATAATTGCAACTCCTGTTATTAAATAATTATAAAATAAGATGTTAGTTTGCGTGGCGTGTTTCAAATTCATAATCATATTTATAGAACTATACACACATGCTCCTATCCAAAAACCAATTCCATATTTATACATCTCTTTCATATTCTTCTTACTTGATTTTATTATATAAAATTATCTTTTATTCTAGAAAAATTCGCCCCAACCGAGAGAGTAGGGGAAGTTAAGGTTTATGCCCCGCCGAGCGCTGCTAAATAATATAAAAAAATAATAAAAAAATAAAAAGAAAAATTAAATTAAAAATTAATAATAACTTTCGCCGAATTCTTCAGCTTTCTTTGGTTTCTTTCCTACTAAGACAATCAATACAACAAGCAATACAATAAAGA
>DATKUW010000086.1:0-2758 GCA_035530435.1 Bacillota bacterium | reverse complement strand
TTTCTGTGAGCCAAAAGCAATGATTGAGAGAAGAGCCAAGAAATCTATAACAAATGGAGGATGTTTCTCCTCTCAAGCCTAAAGGCATTGGGTATTTGAAACATAGATATTTTATGGTAACAATGTGTTTAATGCCAGACGAGAAAAGATTGATGTTTAAAAATTATATGAAAATAGTGTATTGTTAAGTCTTAGGGACTTACCTATTCAAAAAAATTAAGTTAAAACTCTTTTCATTTCTTCTGCTATTCTTTCAACAACTGGGACAGTTACACTGTTTCCAGCTTGATGAAAAAGTGCTGCACCAGATAAATTATCTGGAAGTTTAAAATTATTTGGGAAGCCCTGCAGGGCAAAACATTCTTTCGGCGTCAGCTTTCTTATTCCTTTTCCATTTTTTATTATAGGAACATTATGCCCGCCAGAGCCCATATTTGCGGTTAATGTAGGAACAACACCTTTTTTGTTTGCCCTTACATATTTTCTTCTCCACTGATAAACTGTATTCTCTGAATTGATGTCATTCTTTATTTTTTCATATAAAGGCTTGTCGTTGTAATAATACTTATCTTCTGCTTCATCTGCTGTAAATTCCTTGAAAGATTTTGTTAGTTTAATAGGCTCTGGAAAATTAAAAGCTTCTGCTTTGTTCTTGTCTAAAAATCCAACAATAAAAATTCTCTCTCTATTCTGCGGGATATTTCCGTATTCCATGCTGTTTAACACCTTATATTTAATATGGTAGCCCAACTTTTCAAGAGTTTCTTTTATCACTTTGAAAGTTTTTCCTTTGTCATGCCCTTTGAGATTTTTTACATTCTCCAATAAGAAAGCTTCTGGTTTTCTTTCTTCTAAAATATCTGCAATTCTAAAAAATAAGTTTCCCTTTTCTTTGTCTTGAAATCCCTTTCTGTATCCTGCAATAGAAAAAGCCTGACAAGGAAAACCCCCGAGCAGTATATCAAATTTAGGAAGTTGTTTAATATCTAATTTATTTATATCCTCTACAACAAGCTTCGGCTCGCTGAAATTCAAGTCATAAGTATCTTTGCAGAATTTGTCAAAATCATTTGCGAAAACTGTTTTAAATCCAGCTCTTTCAAATCCTAATCTAATCCCACCTACACCAGCAAATAAATCAAGCGTTCTAAACTCTTTTTGCATATATTTCTTTGGTTTTCTCATTTTAATTATTTTGCCTTGATAATCTTATTAAATCAAGCCATTTATTAACACCTAATTTTAATTCAGGACAGGCTAATTCATAAGGGCATTTATTTATTGCCTGATGTTTTCTTATAAGGTTGTAATAAGTTTCATAGCCTTTCATAACTGCATTTGCTCCAGCAATAGAGCCAAACCCTCTAAATGTTTTTGTTCTTGCTCTTATATTGCTGTGCATTCTTTCAACTTTGTGATTAAAACCCTCATTTTTTAGTTGTGTAACTACATTATGCTTTACATTAAATTCTCTTAAATTTTTATTGTATCCAAAAACAGATTTAACCGCTTTATAATAAGCATGAAACCCGTCGGTTGTGCATATCTGAATTTGATTATCTGTTTTATCTTTTGCTTTTTTAATAACTTGTTTTAACTCTTTTGTTCCCCTACTTCTAACAAATTCAGAAGCAACCATAAAACGAGTTTCTGTATCTATGCTATCAATAAAAAATGCTTTCTGCTTGTTAATTCTATATTCTACTTCATCAACCTGTATTTCTTTTCCTGCTTGAAGTTTGAGAGTTTCTGTAAATGAAGAAATCATCTTGGAATATTTTACAATCCATTTATAGATTGAAACATTAGAAGAATTGTGTGGATAAAATGTGTGCAAATGCTCTTGCACTTTTCTTGTTGAGATTCCTCTATAAAATAAATCAAGACAGAGAGTAACCTTTTGAGGTGCATTCTTCATCTTAAAAAATCCGTCATCAATTACAAATCTTCTATTGCAGTCTTTACATAAATATCTTTGAATAAGTCCTCTATTTTGTGTCTTTCTTTGTCCTCGTCTAACTATGTTTTGCTTCTTACAATAAGGACAATTTATTTCTTCTTGGTTTTCCATATTACTATGATTAGTCATACTATACATAGTAATACTCTCTTTATAAACATTTCGTTAGTAAAGTATTACCACTAATAGTAAGATTTATAAGGTATGATTTAGTGAGTATAATATGCCTGAAATAGAGATGAAAGTAAAAGGATACAAATGCAATAACTGCGGACACACTTGGCAGCCTCGTTCTAATAAAGAAAAACCCTTAATATGCCCAAAATGTAAAAGCTCTCGTTGGGATAAAGAGCCTAAAAAGAAAAAGACAAGTAAAAAGGTTTAAAAGTATCTTTAACTTAGAGCGATTATCAAATATTAATTTTTCCAACCACACAGAGTAAAGCCCACGCTTCCCGAGGGATTAGCTTAAGTGTTGGAAGCTCGTAACAAACAAACGCTACTTTCCACTTTTATCTCCTACATCAGTGTTATGAACACTGGTTTCAGAGTCTGTGTGATTATTGGGTAATTCCTCTTCTATTAAAGAAAATAGCGAATTTAATCTTTTTTTCATAGTTTCAAATTCTGTTTTATTATCTGCTTTAAAGTTGTTTTCTCCCATAGGCGAACTTACATAAATTGATATTTTTCCGTCTTTCTTTTGGGATTTTCCTGTGCCTGTAGGGGCACATATTTCTTTTTGTTTTTCTTCAGTATCTGCATTTAGATAAAATTTAAGTGCCTCTTTGTAGATTG
>DATKUW010000085.1:0-24008 GCA_035530435.1 Bacillota bacterium | reverse complement strand
CTCACTTTCCTTTTTTCTATAACCTCTTTAAGTTTTCTCTCTTGTTTAGAAAGTTTTGCGTTTCCGCTTTTAACTTCTAGAAATACAACCTCATCTATGTTTTTATCATCCATACCCTTAAAGATTATCAAATCGACAGGCTTTCCGACAAATCTGCATTCTGTTGGGGAATATTTAAAACCAGGTAAAAAAGGAGATAATTGTTCTGAGAAATATCCGCCTAAAACAGCCCTTGACCTTGATATTGCCTCTTTTCTATGAACAGGCAACTCTCTTTCCCACAATCTGTCTCTGTTTCTCGAACCTATTTTATTTCCCAATAAGTAAGCTATTATTAAACCTATCAAAAAGATTACAAGCAAAACTAAAGTTATTAGTTCCATTATTCAATTATTTGTTTTTCTCAAAATCCTTTATAATCTCATCAAGATCAACATCTTTTACCATTTCAACAATAAACTCAAGATTATTGAAAAATTCATTTTGCCTGACATTTCCAGAAAAGGCCATTTCTTTTCCCAAAATAGATTCTTTCTGTAAAGATAGTTTTTCAGGATTTTCAATATCTGTAAAACCTAGATTATTAATAGCCTCCTGAAATAATACTGCCCTTATAGAACTTGTCCCATCATCAAGAACAAGAGTTAGCACTGCTTTTTTTTCAGGCACGACTTTTTCATGCGTTCCACAAATAAAGATTTCTCCTTCTTTATTTGCTTTTTTTCCACACTCAGGACAGACATAAAAAAATCTGGGTTCAAAAGCCTGAACAATAAATGCCCTAGTACCAACATTTTCTCCTTTTTTAAAGTCGGAAAGAGTCTTCTCTTTCAAAAATTTTTCTGTGACCACTTCTTTCAAAATTTCTTGGCTTGGCTTTATTTCAGAAAAATTTCCTAAATGCAGTTCACTCTCCCTCATAGTTGCATTAGAAATTTCAACAACAACCCCTTCTCCAATTTTCCCTGCCTCAATAAGTGCAACATGATTTGTATCCCACAAAACTACCTTAATATTTGCTGAATCATCTGCTATCCAAAAATTAGCTACCTTAGATTCTTCCCCTTTCTTTGTTGTAAAGGTTCTGACAGGAAAAAGATTAATTACTTTCCCAACAACATTTACACTTCTCATACCTGGGAGGAGCTCGTTTATTTTCAATTGCTCGTTTTCAAAAGAGATTCCTAATTCAGCAGCAACAATTTGTGCTGCCCCTTCTTTACTTATAAATCCTGATAATTTAGATCTTTTTTCATCAACTCTTTTTTCAATCTCTCCTTTTTCAATACCTGCTGATTTTGCAATTTTCTCAACAATCCTTTCATAATTTCCTTCCATCACTAGAGGAAAAACTCTTTATTTTTAAGTATTATGATGCTTTAAAAACCAACATTTTATAAATCTCTTTCTTTAAATTAAATCATGGGCATAACTGCAATAAAAATGAAAATAATGCCTGAGTCTGTTGAAACAGATTTGAGGAAGGTTGAGGAAGAAGTTAAGAACAGAATGATGAGGAATAATGTGGAAAATCCTCAATTAGAAGTGCAACCAATAGCTTTTGGTCTTAATGCCCTAGTTGTTTTGTTTGGTTGGCCAGAAGAAAAAGAATTTGAGGGGTTTGAAAAGGAATTACAAAAAATTCCTGGTGTTAGTTCTATAGAGATTCTTGATATGAGACGAGCAATCTGATAAGAGAGAATAATTAAGATTAGTTAATTATATTAATCCTGGTTCTTTATTAGTATAATGCTGACTCCAGAGCAAGCTGAACAGGTAAAAAAACAATTAGCTGAACAGATAGAAAAGAGTTTTCCAGAAGATAAAAAAGAATTCGCGAAGAAACAGGTTGAAAATATGGATTCTGAACAACTCGAAGAATTTCTCAAAAAGAACCAATTAATAAAAACAGAAGAAAAATCAGAAGGGTGTGTTTTCTGTTCAATCGTCTCTGAAAAAATCAATTCTTACAAAATCGATGAGAATGCGAAAGGTATTGCTGTTCTTGAAATAAATCCGGTATCCAAAGGCCACATCATGGTAATTCCTAAAGAACACGTAGTTTCCTCAGATAAAATGCCTGTATCTGTTTTTTCTTTAGCAAAAAAAGTTGCAAAAAGATTGAAAACAAAATTTAAACCAAAGAGTATAGAAATTTCTTCTTCAAATTTATTCGGGCATGAGGTATTAAATATAATTCCCTTATATGGAAATGAAAATCTCTCTGAAAAACACCTTGCAAAACCAGAAGAACTGGAAGAATTGCAAAAAATTCTAGTTAAAGCTCAAAAAGCTCCAAGAACAAAAAAGCTAAAAGAAATTTCTAAAAAATCAGAAAAAAATATCTGGCTACCAAAAAGAATTCCATAACCCTATTTTCCAAAAATAGATTAAAATCAAGAAACTAATCAAAAATGTTGGGGAAAAAGGAATACCTTGTCTTATTTTAATTCTCTTATATTTTTTCTTTAATTTTTTTATTTCTTCTTTTTTTAATCCTTCCCACTTGGCCTTTATTATTTTTTTGCCGATTTTTATATCCTTATATAGCCAATCTCCTTCCCTCAATTGACTGGTTTTTATCTCCTTTATCATGCAACACTCATCAACTGCCTTTACATAAACATAAAAGTAAGGGAGAATAAAAATTAAGATTCCAAAAATAAAGAATAAATTTTCAAAAAATCCAAGAATCATGACAATTATTCCTAAAAAAAGAATAGGATACAATAATTTTTTATTTTTTCTTAATTGAACACTAAATTCTTTTCTAAAATCCTTAAAATTTCTTAGACTAAAATAAATTATACTGATTATACTATAAATGGCTGCTGCAAATAAGAATATTAATAAAAAACATAAAAAGATGTTCAGATTTACAGAAAAAATTCCTGAAAAAGGAAGGATTGCTCCCAAGGAAACCATAAGTTTTGCATCACCTCCTGCAAAAAATTTTCCATAATAGAGAATATTTCCTAAAACAAAAAAGATTGCAAGGCCGATTAATCCTTGATAAAAAAATCCAAAACTTTCAGAAAACAGAGAATAAAAAAAGCGAAAACCCAAGGCAAAAATTATAAGGGAAAAATTAAGCCAGTTCGCAATTTCCCTCTTTCTTAAATCCTGAAATGTTGCAAAAACTATCCATATCAATGCTAAGACCATTAGAAAGATTATCTCAAAGCTAAAATAACTCATAGAAAAATAAATGATAAATCCTTTAAAAAACTACTTTATTTCTTTATACTAATATTCACCGCTCTTTCTCTCCCACCTTTCTTATAAGGATGTTTCTTCTTTTCTTTTTTCTTGTATTTCTTTTTCTTTCTCTTTTCTACAAAAGCATAATCAGACATAAACAAATAAGAAAAAGATTCTTTAAATAAATTTTGAACAATCAATCTTCACAATCAATCACATTGCAATCCCCAATTCCATACTTTGCAAAATCAGGACTAGTTGAAAAAAGGGAACAATTTCCAATCATCTCTTTCGGCACTTTGCCGTCTTCCCCAAGCGGAAGCCCATCTGCTTTTAAAGTTCTATTTTGAGTGCAAAACCCATAAATATTTCCTGTAGAACAAGCAGACACACACGACGTTTTTATCGTTTCAACATTATCTTGAGAAATAAATGGAAGTAATTTCTTCCATCCCATCGTAAAACCCAATACAAGAATAACTAAAATAATTACTCCAAGAATTATAAGGATAATTGCATTTGTACTCAATCCTTGTCCTCTTTTATCTAACATATTAAATTTAAGGTTGTTTTGTTTAAAAATGTTTTTGTTTATATTTATTTAGGCAGATTATACCTCACCGATATAGTCTCTTTTTGAGCTGTTATATATCTTCCCTGAATATCTTCTTTTATATTGAATATTTCCTTTGCCTCTTCCTGGGTAAATCCAAGATCTTTTTCATATAAGGAAATCTTTTCTTTTTCAATTGATATTTTTTCTATAATGTCTATAGAATCAAAACCGTTCTTAAAATTTCTACTCGAAGTGTAAAAAGTAAAAATTGCGAGAGCACATATGGCCAAAACCCCTATTACAAGGATTGTTATGGGAATATCGCCGCGTTTATTTTTTAATAAATTTTTTATCATTTTTATTAATTAGTTAAAACCAACTCAAGAGATTTATTTTCAGTGAGGATTATATTTTGTGACACATATGGTTTATTTGGTTTTCTAATTGATTCTACAGAAGCATACTTAGGATCTGCACTTATGACAGGTTTAGACCCAAAATATTCATTTTTAATAGAGGGTGCTACTGCCACTTTTTGGATAATGCCTAGCCATACTTTAGGATAATCTTTCCTATAAAATTCGTCAAAAATTTCTATAGCGAAATTTCCACTAAATTCATTTAGATTTTCTAAATTTTTGATCTGTTCATAAACTGTCTGCCCACTGTCATCTTCTGTTAAAAGATACGCAAAAAAAGACTCTGAAGCAAGTATATCACTTTGTTTTGCTAAAAAATCTGCTTTTTTATTTTTTGTGAAAAAAGAAGTTGCTACAAAAATAGCAATTAAAAGAATTACAACTATAGTTACAGTAGCAACCACCCATGTTACTGTTTCTCCAATCTGCCCTGATTTTTTATTGAACATTTTTTTCTGTTTTTCTCACAATAGATAAGATATCTATCTGATACTTATGATTTTTTTCTCCATCTAATAAATAAAGACTTCTCTCAAGACAAAAAGGAAACCCCTTCCCCTCTAATCCACAATCTGTTTTTAATGCCTCATTACCTGTCTTTATTGTAGAATTCTTTTGATCTGTTAAAAAATCATAAAAATTAATTTCTACATAATATTGCCCTCGCTCTCCCCATCCATAAATATCTTCTGTTTCAAAATTAAAACTACACCTTTCTATGAAATTTTCTTTAAAGTCTGCACCCAAAACCCCTTCTTCCAAATATCCTGCATTTGATAGGCACATGGCAACTTTATTTGTTAAGGCATTTGCTTCTAATTCTCTTATATCATAAGGCTCACCGTAAAAAGATATCACCATATACACAACTGCTGCAGCCACAATAAACAATATCACAAACCAGTATATTGAAATTATTTTTTCCCCTTTATTATTTTTTATCATTTTATTTATGGTTCTATGAAAATAATGTATTCTTTACGTGATGAAGTATTGAGGTAGATAGAAAAATCATTGCCATAATCAATATCATTAAAAAAAGAATAACTATATCCTCCTTTTTCGCGAAGTTGAACTGTAACAATATTATCTTGAACATCAATAACATCATCTAAATCTCTATTTTCTTTGTTCGCAATTTTAATTGCATCTTCCATATTCAAAGAAATTACCATTCCAGGTTCTACAGAATCTAAGATCAAAGCCATTTGTTTTGCATATTTTTCTTCAAGTACAGCAGCTCCTCCTGATTTTGAAACTAAGAAAAGAACTAAAATTAAAAGAAAAACTAGATTAAGGACAATAAAAATAATGTTTTGAGTTAGAATATTCCCTTTCTTATTTATTGGTCTTCTCATTTTAAGCTTTTGTTAAATATTCTTTACATTCTGTTAAAGATGTTTCAGAAGAAGAAATTATGAAAGTATTTAGATACTTATCCTTATTTCCTACAAAAAGAACTTTTACATTCATATCAATCCCTGTAATTATTGTCTGTCTCTCTTCAGTATTTATTCCCCCTGTTATTAAATCGACATTGAAATATTCTTTGTCTTCTATATTATCTATATTATCAGCACCATAAAGATATTGAAGATAAGTCTGTGTTTTTGTCTTTGCAGTTGTTTTTAGATAATCATAAAATTCAGAATAAGTAATTTCTGGAATTTGTTCCTGAATTTTTTCATCAAAAGTAACAATTGAACAAATGGCACAATGAACAGAAGTAGCTAGACTCCCTCCCCCATAATTTACTTCTCCTTCTCCAAACATCCACCAACAATCAGACATCTCATCTGCAATCACACCCATAATTTCACTTTTATTATCATGATCAACTTTAATTGTTGAAGAAGCAGAGATTTCTTCACAATTCTTACCTCCTGAAATACACAGATAGCTTGTCCTACAATCAAGAGACCCTGTCAAAACCCCTGATTTTTCTTTTAGAACAACAGAATTATGGCAAATTTCTTTATCACTGGTTTCTCCTAAATTCAACCTAAATAAAAGAAAAAGAATTATGATAAAACTAGTTATTAGTATTATTATAGTGACTAATTGTTTTGTAGTAAGTTCTCCTCTTTTATTTCTATCAAAGATCATCCTATCACTCCTAAGTTTCTTAACAAAAAATAAATACCTGCCAAAGCTACTCCAAAAAAGATTATCCAGGTTAGGTATTTTATCAGGTCATCAAAGCTCATTTTTCAGATATTTCTTTTACATCATTTATTTTTAATTCGAGTGGTGGTTCTTTAATTTGAAGATAAAACTTCCCCTCATCATTAACAGAAGCTGAATTACTGGTACAAACACCTGTTTTATCGCAAAGCCTACTCAATTTAGAAGGGTTTATTATTTGGGCACTAGAAAACTTACAAATACAAAGACATTTTTCCCATCCAAGATTATCACAATAAAGTGGTTTTTCTCCTGAAACAGGCCATCCAACAATATACCATGCATTATTTGTTGTTGGATTATAAATTTCAATATCTACTGAACCAGAATCAATTTCTGCAGTTAAATGCTCTAAAGAGGCTTCTGCCAGTTCCAAATCTTTTGCCTCTTTATTTGCATTATAGATAGAAAAAAGAAGATAAGCTAAAAAACCTATTGCAATTACTGATAAAATTATTTTGAGTGTTTCTTCTGCCAACAAAAATCCTTTTTTATCTATTTTCATTTTATCAGACCAAGAATAATTTCAGGTCCTTGATCTCCCCCCATATTTTTAAAAAAATCAATCACATAATCCTTAAAAAAGATGTAAATCCCCACAACAACCACCACAAAAACTAAAACCCCTAAGATAATTTTTATGAGATTTTGTATAGTCAGTTCCATTTTATCGGAATAAATTTTTTATCTGATCTATCAGACCTCCTCCTTTTTCTTTAAGTAAAAAAATTGTAATCATTAGAATAACAAGAACTGCGACAGCTATCAAAATCCATGGAAGATAATCAGAAATAATTCCTTTTTTGCCTCTTTTAATTTGCATATATAAAAAAATAAACCCGATTTAATAAAGTTAACTAATCAAGTTAAATTTCCGAGAACTATGCTTGTTAATATGAATAATGCAAGTGTCGCCAAAAGTGCTGTGATAAAATAAAGCGTTACACCTGATGAAAAATTCTTACCTATCTTATTCAATGTCTGTAACTTATCTTCGCCAGAATCAACAATTACAAGAGTTCTAGTTAAAATATAAATAATCTGAATAAGATATATTCCAATTATTATTTGAAGGAAATAAGGAGGAATCATTTTTGCTACCTCAAATATATTTAATATGGTCCCAAGATTTCCGAAAGCTAGTGCTTCTCCCCCTTGAACTTCTGATATGTTCAACTTCGTGAGAATTTCTGTAATCATTGAAGCCAGACCAACAACAACTCCTGAAAGAAGAGGGGCGAGGAAAGACATGTTACTCTTCATATCTGAAATAACTTCTGCTAGCATGTCTCTAAGTCTCGAAGTGATTTTGTTTATGTTTTTAATATATTCTGAAATGCTCATCATACTTAGGGCTGCGATTTTAAGTCCTTTCTGAGCAGACTCCACAAGAATCTTCATACTGATAGCAATCAACTCTGATGGGTAATAAATAATTGCTCCCCTTTTTGGATTAAAGATTGCTTTTTTTACATCCATACCCATCTGCCTTATATTATAATCAACACGTCTGAAAAAATCTTCTGTTCTCAGGCCTTTTGAAGATTCTGCTACTTTTCCAAAAACAATTTCTGGAGGAACCCCATTACCTATTCTATTTCCTATTTGAAATAAGGAATTGTTGAATTCAAGTTCTAGCTGCCTTGTTTTTTCTCTTTCAGCCATTAATTCTTTTGTTCTTGATTTAGAAGATATGGAAAAAAACAGGGCAAGCCCTAAAGGTATAAACATGCTCAAAATTAAAGCCCCTATTCCAAAAGGCCCTCTTATCCCAGCACCAGTGTCCATGAATCCGAAAAATTCACCGTCACCGAAAAATCCAAGACCTAACTCTGAAAAGGTATAATCTTTTTGAAGCCCAAAGAATTCTGGAACAGGAGTATACTGAAAAATAAGGGGCAGAAGGCCCAGTAAAAAAAGAGGCAGCACGATTAAAAATGCTTTGAAATAAGGGGCCTTGCTTTTATATTTAGGATACAAGGGATTTCTTTCAAGTAAAGAAGTTTCTCCATGCCCTCCTGGTCTTAAAAAAACAATTTTATCTGTGAGATAAAAAACGAAAAAGGGAATAATTAGATTGAATAAGATAAATACATGAATCCATGTTAGCAAACCACCAAGCATCGCAGTTGCAAGAGGCAACAAAGCAAGTCCTAATGTTGGCAAGATTACACCAAGCATATAAACATTGGTTAAAGGGCTTTTGACTTCATGAGTAAATCTCAACATTCTATCATAAACTCCTTCAAGAACAACTTCCAATGATTTTTCTAACGTAAGAATTCTTCTTGCATTATCTGGCTCATACAAACTACTTTCAATAAGATGAAAAGCTTCAATAAACTCTGTAGAATAATTTCTCCAGGTTTCAAGATAATTATCAAGACTTGCCTTCATCGTGGAAAATTTTCCGACTTGGACATCATAAAAAACTTTTTTTAAATCCAAAGCCAAGGGATACTGGATATGTTCTGAAGCAAAAGCGATTGCTTTTTCAAGATTTGGCGTATGCCTCATGTAAATAACGACATATAAAATTGCAGGAACCATTTGTGAAGATGCTTTTAAACGCCATTTATTTGCGAGACGAACAGGATACATCTTCATAAAATAAAAAAGAAAAAAAGAAAAAATAATCATGAGAACAAAAAATAAGAGGGGAAACGCATTAAAACTTCCTTTGATGAGAGCGACAGCCAAAGAAATAAAAACCCCTATTAAAAAAACAATGAAAAAAGACATAACACCCAAAGTCAGAGGCTGCCAGGGCTCAAGATCAAGGTGTGCGATTTTCAAATGTTTTTGAACTTCAGCTTTGTCTTTTTCAGAAACTTTAAGTTTTATAATGCTTCCAATACTTTTACACCATCTTTCATATTTTGAAATTTCAGGAACCATCTCTTTCTTAAACTTAATATATTCCTGACTGTAATTCACATTTCTCATTCCTGATGAAGATGTTGAAATTTGGGATTTTAATTTGTTTTCGTACTCTCTTAAAATATCTTTAACATCTTTTCTTGATGCAGGCATTTTTCCTCTTTTTTACACTCTCTTTATAAAAGAAATAATAAAATTCAGTTAATAAATTTTGGGATTAAAGTTTCCTCTTCTTTATCTCATCATTCAGCCATTTCTGCCATTCTGGAAAAACCTTTTCACTTACAGGAAGGCCCACTTCTTCCCTCACTTCATCAGAGATTCGATGAAAAGCATGATTTGCTGCGGTGCTGAATCCTGATTCGAGGAGCAGTGGATTTTTCAGATTTTCAGAAGTTTTTACAAGTTCTTCTTTTATTTTCTTTCTAAGCAAAATATTATCCCAAACAGCATCCCAATTTCCAGCCCAACCCTTAACACTTGATGCAACATCTTTGATAATTTCACTGTCTCCATTAATCAAATCTTCTGTTGGCTCAAGCTCGTCTGTTTCAACATTATATTTCATAAGGTCGACAAATCCTTTTTCTTCCAGAGGGTCTTTTTGCCAATGTTTTCTCACCTCTGAAATTCTCACAACTCTTTTGAAAGAATGTAATCCATCAGAAGTTTTTATTGGATTACAGACAATGATTATGTCTGTGGCTTTGAAACTCGTAGCAGGCACCTTTAGATCATTAACAACCCTATCAAATACACCATAAGGAGAAGCCCCGTGAATTGTTCCTGCAACGACATTTGCCAAAGCACCAATTCTCATCGCCTCATAAAGAGCTTGGGCCTCCACAGATCTTACTTCTCCAATAATCAAACAACTATCACCAAGTCTTAAACTCGTTCTTATTCCATCATCTGCAGAAACCTCTGTTGTTGTCTTAAGTAAAGCACTTCTTACTTTCATCCTCAAAATATCGTATTTGAGGGTTCTCAAAGATTCTGTTGGTAATTCAAGAGAATCTTCAATTACAATTATTCTATACTTGGGAATTATCTCAAGCATTAAACTTCCTAATAAAGAAGTTTTTCCAGAACTTCTTGTTCCTGCAACCAATAGGGTTCGAGAGCCATCAATCAAGAAACTTAACAAACCTGCTGCAAGAGGACTTAACATTTTATTCTGAATAAATAAAGGAAGAGTCCATGGTTCTTCCCTATGTCTTCTTATAGCATAAGCTAAACCGTCAGGACTCAATGGTCTTTGAACTATTGCTATTCTTGCCCTTATTTTTTCTATTTCAAGCTGGGTGTCTAATACTGGATTTGCTTCATCAAGAGGTCTTCCAGAAACTAACCTGAATTTTGCTGCCCAAGAATCAATATCTTCTTGGCTTGGGAGAATATTTGTTAAACACTCGTCGTATTCCTGGTGTCTGACAAAAACAGGAGTCATTGAAATAGGTGCATTCAAAGAAATATCTTGAAGGTTTTTATCTTGAAGAAGAACTTCGAGAACCCCAAAACCAACAGTATGCCTAACAAGTATTGTTGCAAGTTTATTCAAATCAGAATAACTAAGCCTCATTCCCTTGCTCTGTGCAAGATCTTGTAAAAGATCTTTTGAAACATTAAAAAAAACCCTTCTCGTTCTTTCAGTATCTGTAAACTCCTCTGCTTTTGGCTGGTGTTCTACAAGAACACCTCTTGCGAGATTCAAGAGCATGTTTTGGTCTTCACTTAGAGCATTTTCAGGAGGCACTATGTGATACAATGCTTTTGATTCGTCTTTCTTTTTGAGAATTGTCACGAGAGATACGTCGTGTTCATCATTAGAAATCTCATACTGGTCAATTATTTCTGAATCTTTTGGAAGGTCTGAAACAAGCCTGGTAAAAGTAAAATTAGGAATTACGTCTGGCCTAAATATCCTATTATAAATTTCTCTATCTCCTTTTCTATACCCATCCAAATAAGGAATAATTTCTTGAACAAGCCTTGTTTTTTCCATCATTTCCAGGATTCTTTCAAGTATGCCAAGATAATTCTCCTGATCTGATTTGTATTCTTCCCCTATCTTCTCAAGAAAAATCCTCTCTTGAATAACCATTTTTTTTAATTCAAAATAAGATGCTACAGGATCCTTCTTTAGCATATTAAGAAAAGAAAAAACATCGTTGTATCTCTTTGGAAAAAACTGGTCGTGCCTTGTGGATAGTTTTTCTCTTGAAAGAATTTTCTCTTGCTTGAGAAGGTAAGTATAAAGGTGTGCCATTTCCAAAAGGAGGGATGTTTCTTTGAAATCATAGTTATAATTTTTCTGCTGCGAGAAAATAATTCTAGAAACATTAGGATTTTCTGTAAGGGCATTTATTGTTCTTTCCATAACTTCTGGAGAATCAGCAAGACTAGGAACAAAAGGCGCTCCAAGATAATTTACATAAATAATATCTTCTCCTCCTTCTCTTTTTACTTCATAAGAATATAGTGGTTTTCCTTCTTGCATTTTAGATATAGATAAAAAAGAGATCAAGTTTAAAATATTTTGTATAAAAGAAAAAATGGAACTAACACAACAAATTTAAACTGCTTTAACTTTTATTTTGCATGATGACTGAAGAAGGAGGATATGAAGATCAGGGTTCCTGGGTGATTAATACAAAAATAAGGGATCTTGACGAGAGATACAGAATATTGAAAGACAGACTTCTTCTTATAGGACAAAATCTTGTTGAAATAAAAGAAAAAATAAACGAAGATGTTCTTAAAATAAAAAAAGATGTTGAAATAATAAAGAGGAATATGGAACGAATGGTTTCCTTTTTAGAGACTGCTTCAGGAGAATTTTCAAAATTTGCAAGAAAAGAAGATCTTGAAATTCTTTCAAAACAGGCAAAGATGTTTCAGCCTCTAGAATTTGTTAGAAAAAAAGATTTAAAAAAATTAAAAAGCTAACTAAATTAAAAGAAAATGGGTGTTTTAGAACAAGTAATGGAATTAAAGGGAAGGGGGACTCCTGAGAATGAGATTGCTGGCATGTTAAGAGAACAAGGAGTTTCTCCAAATGAAATAAACAATGCTCTCAGCCAAGCAAGGATAAAGAATGCTGTTTCTTCTGAAGAAAATGTTAGGGGAGAAATGGAGCCTTCGATCATGGGTCCTGAAGGAGCAGAACCTCCTCCAAAAGAACTTCCAACAGAGGGCAGAGTTGCAGATGTTGATTTAGCCCCTATACCACCCCAATACCCTGCATATTCCCAAAGAAAAAGCCCTGTCTCGATGGACATTTCTAATCAAGAGGAATATGTGCCTCAACCTCAAGAAGAAGCTTATCCAAACCAAGAACAACAATATCAACAACCCCAATACCAACCTGAAGAATATATGCCTCAAGAATACGCCCCTCAAGAAGAATACGGATACTCTGGGCAAGGAATAAGTGACACAGATACTTTAATAGAAATAGCTGAACAAGTTTTTTCTGAAAAAATAAAACCCCTACAAAAACAGGTTGAAGATTTAAATGAGTTTAGAATTCTTGCGCAAACAAAGATAGACAATATTTCAGACAGATTAAAAAGGATAGAATCAAATATTGATCGACTTCAGGCAGAGATACTTGAAAAGGTAGGCTCTTATGGGAGGGGGCTTGAAAATGTAAGAAAAGAAATGGGAATGGTACAAGAATCTTTTGGAAAAATAGTCAATACTCTGGCAGATAAAAAAGATGAAAAACGCCAACATCATTCATCTTCAACACACACCCTTCATCAAAAAACACATTCTACTAAAAAAAGGGTGTCAAAACCAATTAAAAAGAGTTCTAGAAAGAAACGATAAAATTTATCCTTCTGCTTGTGCAGGTGGTTGCGCCCAATAACCTGTTAATGGAGGAATATTCAATTTCTTTTTAGGACCACCAGACCTTATGATCATTGCAACGATCACTATAACTCCTACTATTAATAGAATTGCTGGCCAATTAATACGATAAAAAAACGCAGAAGTCCACCCCATCCATCCTGCTGTCTTAACTAATACAATGATAAAAACAATAACACCCACAATCAAAAGACCATAATTTATAAATTTACTTTTTGGGTCAAAAAATAGACCTGCTAAGATAAGCAGCGCAAGGATTATTGCAAGGCCAATTCCAAGCCTTGGGAAAATCTCTGAGAAAAATACTGGAACAAAATCAAACTGCAAAGACAAAAGTCCAACAACCAATGCAATAACTCCATTAATCGCTTTATTGTTTTTAAAAATCTGTGTTCTTGTTAAAATTGCAAAAACTAGTGCAAAGATTAAAAGAAAAGGTAAAACATAAGCAAAAAATCCTGCTTGCTCCATGTAAGTGAGTAATTCACCAAAAGTCCCCCCGTAAAATCCTCCAATTTGAAGAGTAAGAATTTTATCTAACATAACAGGATTTAGTTAAGAATATTTAAATATGTTTCGTATTAAAAATTATTTGCTATCCCCACTTTTTTTCAAAATCAAAACAAGAGCAATTATAATAACTACTACAAAAGCAGCATTGGTCCAGAAACCACTACTCCAATCATTTTTAAAAAGAAAGCTAAAAATTGTTCCAAAAATTGTTCCTTCTACTCCAAGTACCCATAAAAGAGCAATTATAACTGCAACAATAATAACTACGCCAATCAATAACTTCAACATTTTTGGCATTTTCTCAAATTTTAATCCTTCTTCCCCTGTAACAAATCCCCAAAGCAAAAGTGCCACAAATAGAACAACTATCCCTACAGTAAGGAATAAAATCAAATTTGAAATCATAAGTGTAGGAGAAGCTGCTCCAATCACAATCAATCCAATAACAAATGCTATGAGGGCATTTAACTGTTTCTTGTCTGCACCAAAAAGTTTTGTTTTTTCTAAAATTCCAAAAACTATAAAGAATATTAGTAGAAAAGGTAGGGCAAATCGGGTAAAAATCCAGTGTTGCAATATTGTTTGTTCAACCATTTTTATTTATAAATTTCAATATGGATTTAATATAATTGAGAAAAATTTATACTATTTAAATATTTATATTAAATCTTCAGGAATTTCTTCAATTTCAGAATCTGGACTTGGTAAAGCAGATTTATTTATAATAAAAATATCACTTATAGCCCTGACAAACTGATGAGGAATAATCACTCCTCTTGCGCCACCAATAAGAGATATAATGCTTCCTCCAACTTTTATCCTCCATCCATCAACCTTATTTTCGTGTAAATTAGCTTCTTCAATTTCTCCAAAATAATCTCCAGAATCTGTATAAACCTTGGCACCCATGACGTCTGTTATCTTTTTTATACGCATATTAGCTTTTAATCAAACTCATTTAAATACTTTTCCATGATTTATTATAATATTCTAATATCTCGCCAAAAATCAATTTCAAAAAGCTAAAAATCAAGCATAATAAACTTTATAAGAAATTGTCACCTGGTTAAATCATGTTAAATTTAAAAGAAATTTCTCCGATACTGGTAGTTGTTCTTGTAATAACTCTGCTCCTAGGACTTTTCAATAATTTTAAGGGTTTTCTTTATACACTTCTAGCAGTTTTTATTGTATTTATGATAAATATTTTAGCGAAAAAAGTTATGAGTACGTACCTTGATTCAGAAATAGAGGTAAAATTCTGGGAAATCAAGAGATATGGTTTTAAACCACCAAGTTCTTTTAAAAAACCATTTCCTGCAGGGATTTTTTTCCCTATAATTTTTACTCTTATAACTCTTGGAAATTTTATATGGATGGCTTCTCTGATTTTTGATGTAAAACCAAAAATTTCTAGATCTGCTAAAAGACACGGGCTTTACTCTTATTCTGAAATGACAGAAGGCCATATCGGTTTCATAGCTGCTGCAGGAGTTATTGCCAACCTTATTTTTGCAGTAGTCGGTTATATTGCAGGATTTCCTGAATTCTCAAGACTTAGTATCTTCCTAGCTTTTTTCAGCATGATTCCTATATCTGACCTCGATGGAAATAAAATATTTTTCGGAAATCTTGTTTTGTGGAGTTTCCTAGCAGCCATTGTTTTAATAGGGCTCGGATATGTATTTTTCTTGGTATAAAAAAACATTTAAAGACTGTCTTCTAAGATAAGATATGAAAAAAGTAAAATGGTTTAAAACAAAGAGTGTTGCAGCTGTCTTTGCCGCCGTGGCTTTTGTTGTAGGATTTTTATTTATAGATAAAGGCATTACTGGAAACGTAATTTTAGATAATAAATATCCTATTGATGTAATGTCTCTTATTGGAGTACTACTTGTTTTTTGTTCTGCTATTCTTGCAGTATATATCATAAAAAAACAATAAAATTAGAAAAAACCTTTTATAAGAGAACTGCTTTTCTTATTCATGAAATTTTTAGAAAACATTCTTCCGAGAGAATATCAGAAGAAAATTTTTGAAACCTGCATAGATAAAAATTGTCTAGTCGTGCTTCCCACAGGATTAGGAAAAACTCTTGTAGCACTTATGCTTTCTATTGAAAGAATGACAAAATTTCCTGGAGAAAAAGTTGTTTTTTTAACACCAACTAGGCCTCTTGCAGAACAGCATTTAAATTATTTTAAAAAAAATCTACCAGAGCTCTTTGGAGAAATGCAATTATTCACTGGTTCAGTTAAACCCCAAAAAAGAAAAGAAATTTGGACTACCACAGATATAATTTTTTCAACCCCTCAATGTATTGCTAACGATCTAAAAAAGGGGCTTTATGGTTTGAAAGACGTCTGTTTGCTTGTAGAAGACGAAGCTCACAGATGCATAAAAAATTATGATTACAATTATATTGCAGAAAAATACAGGCAACAAGCAGATCATCCGAGAATTTTAGGGCTCACTGCCTCTCCAGGAAGCGAAGAATCAAAAATAAAAGAAATATGTAAAAATCTCTCTGTTGAGGAAGTTGAATTGAGAACGAGGGAAAGTTCTGATGTGAAAGAATATTTACAAGAACTCAAATTTGAAAAAATAATTATTGATCTTCCGATAGAATTTGTGAAAATGAAAGATGCTTTGTATAAGCTTTTTACAGAATATACTGATGAACTCAAAAAAAGAAGGATTTTATGGACATTGCCTACAAAAACAGAACTTATCAAACTCCAAAAAAGACTTATGTTCAATATTAGTAGAGGAAATAAAAACTATAATGCACTTTTAGCAGCCAGTGCTTGTGCCCAAGCAATAAAAATACAACATGCTCTTGAACTTTTAGAAACGCAAACTCTATTTGGTTTTAATAAATATTTAAGAGAGCTATTTAGGCAAGCTGCAAAAAAAGAGAGTAAAGGAGTCATAAAACTTGTTGCAAAACCAGAATTCAATTATATTTTTATTAAATCTAATGAACTTTTAACAAAAGGTGCCGAGCACCCAAAAATCTTTGAATTGATAGAATTAATAAAAAAAGAGAAAAAAGAAGATTCAAAAATTATCATTTTTACACAGTTTAGAGACACTGCTAATTTAATCTCAAAAAGAATAAACGAAATTCCTGGGATAAATTCAAAAGTTTTTGTTGGGCAATTTAAAAGAGTGAGTAAAGAAGGCACTGATGGTCTGACTCAGAAAGAACAGAAAAGAATAATTCAGGAATTTTCTTCTGGAGAAGTAAATGTGCTTTGTGCAACTTCTGTCGGAGAAGAAGGCCTTGATATTCCTGAAGTAAATACTGTTATTTTCTATGAACCTGTTCCTTCTGCAATAAGGTCTATACAAAGAGCAGGGCGAACTGCTCGTTTAATGAAAGGAAAATTAATAATACTCATCACGAGAAAAACAAGGGACGAATTTTATTTTTATGTATCAAAAGCAAAAGAGAAAAAAATGCATTCTGCAATAAATTCGATAAAAGAACATCTGTTTGAAAAAAGAGATGGGTTTCAAAAAAAATTAGAATGAAAAAGATATTTGATATATTCTCAAAAAAACCTTCTAAGGAAAGTAAGGAAAAACCAAAAGCAATCTTAGATTATCGGGAAAAGAATTCTTTGGTCCCTTCTGAACTAATCCATCTTGGTCTAGAAATAGAGTTTAGAGAGTTAAAAGTTGCAGATTACATCATAAACGGGGTTGCTGTTGAAAGAAAAACCGTTTCTGATTTTGTTTCTTCAATGATAAACAAGAGACTTTCAAAACAACTCGAAGAATTAGGACAATATTCAGATAAGTTATTAATTATTGAAGGAATAGATGAACAAGAACTTTATACTGATTCAGAAGACCGGACAGGAATGCACCCAAATTCTATCAGGGGTTTTTTGCTTTCAATTCTTTTAAAATATAAAGTTCCCATAATTTTTACAAAAGACTATTCAGATACTGCAAAATTTCTTTCTGTTCTTGCAAAAAGAAAATCCAAAGAAGTTCCTCTTAACATAAACAAGAAATCTTTAGATAAAAAGGAAAGACTTCAATTTATTCTGGAAAGTTTTCCTGGAATCGGACCTAAAACTGCAAAAAAACTTTTAAAAAAATTTAGAACCATAAAAAACATAATCAACGCGCCAGAAGAAGAACTAAGAGAAATTCTTGGGAAAAAAACAGAAATTATAGATAAGATAATTAATGAAAAATATTAATTCAACTTGTAAACTTCAAGAACAGAATATTTAGGTCCTTTTTTAGTTAATTCAGATTTCATTAAACAAAATTCAATCACTTTAAAAGAAATTTTTGGAACTTTCATACTTTTTAATTCTTCTAAAAATTTCTTTTTATCTTTAACAAATTTAACCCGGGCAATAGTTAAATGACTCATGAATCTTGTCTCTTTTTCAAACATACCTTCTAGCTTTTCATCAACTTCTTTTTGTAATCTATCACAATTCTTCATATGCAACCAAACTATCCTAATAAATTTCTCAGAAAAAACACCTAGAGAATCAATTTCTGTTTCAAACTTTTCAAACTTAATCCCCTTTAACTTTTTCTTAATTTCCTTAAGTCTTTGACTATCTACTTCGCCTAAAAACTTGAGAGTTAAATGAAGATTATCCAATTCTGTCAACTTCCCTTGAAATCTAGGAAGTTTATCTTGAATTTTTTTAATCTCTTCCCTAACTTCTTCAGGAAGATTAATTGAAATAAAAGTTCTCATTTGATTAAACAATCAAGAAATAAAGAATTAATAAAATTATTGGGTTAAATCTTTTTTCTTAAATCTGCAAAGCTACGTGCGCGACGCCTTCGGCGTCTAAAAAAGCTACCCTGCTATTAGAGTTCGAGTACGCAAGATTGTCACAGTAAGAGTCCACGAAGTACTGACCCAAGCACAACCTAGAAAGACCTTTTTCTTTTGCCAAAAGATTTTTAGTATGATTACCTAATTCTATTTTATTTTTTCCATAAGCAAAATCTGAATTATTTTCAAAAGTTGCATCTTCTAAATTCAAAATAAGCTTATAGTCATTATTTCCAGCTTTTGATTTTCTTAATTTAGGATTTGTAATTATTAGTGGATTTTTCGGTGAAAATTCATATTGGCCTTTTAGTTTTCTAACCAAATCATTAATTAAATGTTGATTACGCTTATAACTTGCTTGGTTTGAACGAAGAACTAATTGGTTTGCATCAAAATAAACTCCTTTTGCGAAATTTCCCCCATTAAGCATATCTGCCCAATCTTTGTAAGTTGGAATTCTTTTTGTTTTTCCAAGCATTTCATCTGCTAAACAGACAAAAAAGAAGTTAGAACCTGTTGCATTTTCTGCATCAATATTATTTGAAATAAATGTGTAAGCATTTGGAAAATCTTTTTTTGCCTTTGCTAAAACTTCTTTGTAAAATTCAGAGTCATCTGCGTCTAGAATTCTTGCTTCAAATCCAGGAACTTGTTTTGCATATCTGTGTATTTTTGCCATGTTGATTTTTAGAGGTTTTAGTTTATAAATTTTATGGTGTTGTTACTTTTTAAAAGAAGTTACATTAAAGCAGCTCGCTCAAAATTTTAGAGCCTAATTTAACAGTAAGATTATCTCTGTCTTTTTCAGGATTGATTTCAACAATGTCTGCTGCTTTAAGATTTTTTAATTTATTGATTCTCTGGATTAAATAGAGAAACTGCCTACTGGTCAATCCTCCTGGTTCTTTATGCCCTGTTCCAGGAGCAAAAGCAGGATCAACAATATCTATATCAATTGAAAGATAAAGTTCTTTGCCCTTTGAAAATTCCATGATTATGTCACAAGAATCCTCAAAATTTTCTAAAAGTTGATTCATCTTCATTACTTTTATTCCAGATTTCTTTAAAAAAACATTTTCAGAAGGATCTAAATTTCTTACACCAACCAAAAGAATATTTTCAGCAGGAAAACCAAAATCAACCAAGGCCCTAACCCATTCCTCATGAGTCGGCTCTTTCATAGGAGTCATACAATCTGCATGAGCGTCAAAAACAATTAAACAAGGTTCCTTGTTTTCCTTTCTACAATATTCTAAAAAAGCTCTTCCAGTTGAAAAACTTATAGAATGATCTCCACCTAAAAAAATTATTTTTGGATTCTCTTCAAAACATTCTAAAGAATTTTTGTAAATTAATTTGTTCGCCTCTTCTAAATTTCCATTATCTAAATGAATTTCTTCTAAGTCTAAAAGTCGTGCGTCGATAGGAACTCCTTGCTCATTTGCATAAATTTCTTTTAAAGCTTCAAGCACAGCATTTCCTGCTTTTTCACAACCTTTTGTTTTTTCCAAGCCATTAATTCCTGGAATTTTTACAATTAACATAAAATTAGCTAAGAACCGTGCTTTAAAAATTTATCAAATATCACTGAGGCAGTAATGCAAAGAAGCTATATTTCTTTATTTTGGCCAACTCTTTAACATCTTTAAGTTTAACAGCCCTTATCTTTTTTTCAAATTCATACAATTCTTTTGCATTGCTGTTTATTTCGTAAAGTAACAAGTTGCCCATTTGATTCTGAGAATCCTCAATAGAAATAAAGTGGTTTCCTATTATTTGCCCTTTAATTTGGGAAAGTTCTTTTTCATCAAGTTCTTTTGAAACTTTTTCAAATTCGTCTAAAATAAGTTTCTTAATTAAATCTACATTTTCTTTTTTTGCACCCACATAAATCAGGTTATAAGCAAATTCCTTACCTATGTTTGATTCTCCTTGAATAGCATAAGCCAAGTTCCTTTTTTCTCTTATCTCTTGAAAAAGTCTCGAAGATAAACCACCCGCCATCAAAATATTAAGGGCAAAGGCTGCATAATTTTTCTTTTCTTTGAAAGTTGGAACATGGTGTGCAAAAATAAGGTTTGCCTGGTCAATTCCCCTCCTTTTTTCTATTTTTGATTTATTTCTCTTTAAAATTTTAAATTTAGGTATTTTTCCTTTAGTGTTTCCAAAATTCTTTTTTGCAAAATCAATAATTTTATCAAAATTAGCATTACCGACAACACATAAAATCATATTATTTGGCTGATAGACTTGTTTAAATCTCTCAACTATTTTTTTTCTTGTCAAAGAACCGAGGGTTTTGTAAGTTCCAATTAAGGGAACACCAAATGGTTTTTCATAAAGAACATCTTGTATTCCCTCAAAAACATATTTTATCGGATTATCTTGATGTAATTTAATTTCTTCAAATATAATCTGCTTTTCCTTTTCAACTTCTTTTTCATCAAATAAAGAATTTTTTACCATGTCACTTAAAACATCTAATGCAATATTGATGTGCTTACTTGGAATTTTGCAATGAAACGCTGTAATAGCCTCGCTAGTAAATCCATTAAGATCCCCTCCTTTTTCTTCTATTTGTTTTGAGATCATTTTTGCACTTCTTTTTGGAGTTCCTTTGTAAAGCATGTGCTCAATAAAATGTGAAATTCCTTTTTCAGAACTACTTTCATTTTCACCTCCACATCTAACAGCAAAAGCCACACTTACTACAGGGTTACTTCTTTTTTCAAAAAGAATAGTCATTCCATTCGTAAGAACTTTTCGGTAAAATTTTGATTTCATAATTGAAAATACAAAAAAAACTATTTAAAGGTAATCCCTATTTAGAGAATAAAATAAATTGCTGCGGCAATTCCTATCACAACCACTGCAATAATTAGCCAAATCCACCATTTTGATTTCTTCTTAACAGGCTTTGCATCTGGTTGCGTGCCAGTTGGTATTTCTGCTGGTGTGCCTGGTTTTGCTTGCGTTGTTTGGGCTTGAACCTGAGTCTGTTGACCCATTTGAGCTGGCTGTGCTGTTCCTGTTGGCTGTGCTGCTTGTTGTACTGGTTGTTTTGTTTGTTCTACCATCTATAAAATAAAGAAAAACTCTATTATAAATATTTCTTTTTAATTACCCTTTACAAAAAATGATGAATCTCTCAGGCCCAAGTTCAAAATCATCTAAAATTCTGAATCTTTCCTTAATAAAATCCAAAATCCATTTTCTTTTTACCCTAAATTTTTTTCTTTTTATCATACTCTCTGTAGCAAAGCTGATTATAACTCTATCAACAAGAGGAGTTAATTCCTCCAATAATTTCTTTGAATAATTATTCTCAAGCATCTCTAAAGAATCAAGAGTTTTAAATAAAAATATTATTTTTTCTCCCTTTGTCTGCCCAATATGTCTCTTAATTTTTTCACATTCAAAAAGGCTCAAATGAACTGCCTTGCCATTAACTTTATTTTTCTTAAAATAATAATTCATAAGGTCCACGAATTGGGCAATTGCTTCTATACCTAGATAATCAATTGTAAATCCTAATTCTTGAAAATATCCATAACTAAATCCATTAACTCCTGCCCCAAGATCAATTATTCTAATCTGTTTTCCCATTCCTTTTAAAATTCTTTTGTAAATGTCTCTGTAAAAAGGCAGTCTTTCACGCGTAGACAAATGTTTTTTTAAAACCCATTCTGCTTCCTTATCTTTAACAGATAGTAATTTTCTGCTTCCAAAAGCACCAAAAACCTTATGGAGCAATTCTCTGGTTAGACGAATTTTTTCTTCATCACTTGTCTGTCTTCTCTCAAAAAAACCATAAGCCTTTTCAACATCTCTTTTAGGTAATTGGGTAAACTCTCGTTTTGCAATGATTTTTTGATAAACTTCCCTGTCCATAAATATTTTAAGTCAAGGCAATTTAAAAGCTATATGGCGTCCACAAATCAATCACCTCAATATCAGAAAGCTGAATCAAAATTTTTAGACGCACAAACAGATGAGGAAAGGATAAGATATTTAGAAGAAATGATTCGTGAATGTCCTAAGCATAAATCTTCTGAAAAAATGCTTGCAAATCTTAAAACCCGTTATAAAAAGTTAAAGGAAAAGTTAGTGCGAATGAAAAAATCAGGGAAAGGGAAAAAAGAGGGAATAAGAAAAGAGGAAATGCAGGCAATTATTGTTGGCTTTACAAATTCAGGAAAATCTTCATTACTTTCAATCCTAACAAATGCCAAACCAACAATTTCAGACATAAAATTTTCAACAACACACCCTTTGATTGGAATGGTGCCTTATGCAGGAACACAAATTCAATTGATAGAAAATCCTGCAATTGATTCAGAATTCTATGATAAAGGAATTGTTCATACTGCTGATACTTTATTGGTTTTAATAAGTGACTTAAAAGATTTGGAAAAGATAAGATCAAAAATAAATTCTAAAGCCAAACAGATAATTGTTTTTAATAAAATAGATAATTTAAACGAAGCTGAAAAAAGAAAGATTTCAGCCAATCTTCAAAGCAAAAAATATAATTTTGTATTAATTTCAACAAAAACAAATGACTGGCTTGAAGAACTAAAAAACAAACTTTTTCAGAGTTTTGGAAAGCTAAGAATATTTACAAAAGAACCAGGAAAAGAAAGATCTCAAAAACCCATTATTCTCAAACCAGATTCAACAATAAAAGATGTTGCGGAAAAAATTCTTAAGGGATTTTCAGATAAAGTGAAAGAAATAAGAATCTGGGGCCCTTCAAGCAAGTTTCCAGGGCAAATCGTTGGCCTTAATCATGAACTAAAAGATTTAGATGTTGTTGAGTTTAAGACGAGATGATCACTTCCAATTTTTTCTTATAGGTGCAATTATTTTTTCAAGAGATTCTACAACTGCTTTTTTCAAATCTGCAGGATGTAACTTCCCCGATTCAAAAGCTGTTTCAAGCTCTTTGTAATTTTTAAAAATAAAATTTCCCCCAAATTTTTTATCTCTTTTTATTTCAAATTTTTCAAATTTAGGAAAAATTATTAATTTAACAATAGATAAAATTGAATTATTTTCAATATCTCCTACACTACAATAAGCCCTATTTACTTTTTGGACAATATCCTCTTTTTTATCACGAATAGAGATAAAGCTACTTGGAATAGAACTAGACATTTTTGTGCCAGGACCTTTTAGTCCAGGAATCAAAGGAGTATATAGATAAACAGCGTCTTGAAGACCAATTTCTTTTCCTTCATCAATCCCTAACATGTAAATTTTTCTTTGATCACTTCCTGCAATCACAAAATTTGTTTTAAGAGTTTTTACGTCTTCAACCTGCATTAAAGGATAAATTACCTGGCTTATCTTAGCATTTTCAATATTCCTTGCAACTTGCTGCATTGCCCGAACTCCACGATTTATGGTTATATTTAGGGCTAATTTTAAAACATCTTCCACATAATCTGGTTTTTTTTGAAAACTCGTACCTTTGATAAATTCTGCTTTTAATCCAATAGCCTTCATTCCTTTTTCCCATTGCCCGACTTGACTATTTACAAATTTCCAGTCCCCTTTT
>DATKUW010000084.1:0-2328 GCA_035530435.1 Bacillota bacterium | reverse complement strand
TCAAATCATCATACTGGTAGAGTCTTATTCTGAAATCTTTTAAGTCATAGATGAGATTCAGTACACTTTTTATAACATTATTTATATCTGCGAGAATTTTTGTTCCTTGCTGCTGCATTATGGTTGCTCTTTGCCCTAATTCTGCAAAATGTCCTGAACCAGGAGAAGATGTAAAGTTATCGATTAGTTTTTCTGTTTCAAGTCCAAAATCATTCATCAAATCCAGGATAAAAAAATAAACAGGTTCTAGTGTTTCTGAGCTAGAATCGTAAACAAGGGAATGCTCTGAAAGGGGGTTTTCTTTAACTTCTTCGGAAGGGATGCCTTCGATAGAACTATATTTTTTTAGTAGCCTTGCCCCTTCATCTGCGTAGAGTTTTGGATTTACTTTTCCTATTAGTTGTGCAATTGTTTCTGCCATTTTTTCTCTTATATAATCACCTTACTCTTTAAATAAGATTGGATGTTTAAAAAATGTTTCTTTGAAGGGATTCAGTATAGAGATATTTCCAAATCCATTATAACTAAATTTAAAAATAGAGGCTTCTTGGATGTATAATGGGCTTATTTGGATTTGGTAAGAAAGGAGGAGATGTACTTGATCTTGCTGAAAAATTCAGGAAACAAAGAGAAAGAGAGGAACAGAAGACTTCATCCACATCTGCTGAAACATCATCTAGTTCTATTGCGTTTTTTGATTCGTCTTCAGATTCTTTAGATAACGATTCAGAAGTACTTGATATCTCAAACTCTTCTAGTGAAAGAAGAAAAAAGCTTGCAAAAAGGATTCTTGAAATAACAAATAAACTTGAAGATCTCTCAAATCAGATTTATCACTTACAGCAGAGAATTGAAGTTATGGAAAGGAAAGCTAATATATAAGACCGGGGGGATTATATTTCGAATAATTTATTAATGGCTCTTTCTTTTTGGAGATATGAAAGATCTCGAGAAAAAGGCACGTGCATATGCGTTGAAAAATGCGATTGGTTATTCTGGTGAGGCGAGAATTGGTTCTGTAATTTCTGCCTTGTTTAACGAAGGTTTGGGAAAAGGAGAAGTTAAAAAATATTCAAAAAAGATAAATGAAATTGTCTTAGAAATTAACGAATTATCTTTAGAAGAGCAGAAAAAAGAATTTAAGAAACTGGAAAAAGGCATAAGTGTGAGAAAAGGACGTGAGGGACTTCCTGAACTTCCTGGCGCAAAGAAAGGAAAAGTTATAATGAGATTTGCTCCTTCTGCTTCAGGCCCGTTACATGTTGGGCATGCATTAACAGCCTCCTTGTCTTTTTTATTTGTTAAGGAATATGGGGGAAAGTTTTATGTTAGGATAGAAGATACGAATCCTGAAAACATTTATCCGCCTGCTTATGATATGATTAAAAAAGAATCTGCCTGGCTTTTTGACAATACAGCTGAGATTCTAATCCAGTCTGATAGAATAGCCCTTTATTATAAATATATTGAAAAACTTATCAAAAAAAATGCAGCTTATGTTTGCACTTGTTCTCAGGAAGAATTTAAAGAATTTAGCAAGGCTAAAAAAAACTGCCCTTGTAGAAAAGCAAATATTAAAAAAAATTTAGAAGCGTGGAAAAAAATGCTCGATGGAGGTTTTAAAGAAGGTGGTGCTGTTTTGAGATTCAAATCTGGAATGCGAGATAAAAATCCTGCAATGCGAGATTTTCCTTTAGCAAGAATTAATCTGATGAAACATCCAAAAAAAGGGAATAAATATAGAGTTTGGCCTTTAATGAATCTTTCTGTCGCTGTTGATGATATTGATATGAAAATGACCCATATTATAAGGGCAAAAGATCACAGAGACAATGCAGAAAGGCAGAAAAGAATTTATAAGGCTCTCGGGAAAAAATTTCCGTGGACAGCGTTCTTGGGAAAAATTAAATTTAAAGACCTTGAGATTTCAACAACAAAAATAAAAGAAGATATAGAGAAAGGGACATACTCGGGATGGGACGATTTAAAACTACCTACAATATCATCGTTAAAAAAACAAGGATATCATCCGAGAGCATTCTGGAAATTTGCAGAACAAATTGGTTTTTCTGAAGCAGATAAAGTTATAGATAAAAAAGAATTTTTCAAACTTTTAAGCATCTTCGATAAAAATTAGAAAATTTGCTTAAAATTCTTAAAATTTATTAGAGAATGAGAACAAAAACATTTTTAAATCCAGATTATTTAATTAAATTGGTAATCATTTAAAATGGTGAGAACAATAAAAAATAAAAGAGGTTTGTCAGCTATCGTTGCTACTTTGATAATCATCCTTTTAGTTTTGGTAGCAGTAGGTATTATCTGGGT
>DATKUW010000083.1:0-2303 GCA_035530435.1 Bacillota bacterium | reverse complement strand
TGCCACAGAAAATATATGTAAGCATATGTAAGAATTGAAAATATATGTAAGGAACATATGAAAACATTTTCATATGAATAATTATTTTAATTATTTTATATGCCTTTAAGGGTATTCATATTAATTAAAACAATTAAGTGGGGTTAAAATTAATTATTTTCGGCAGGTGGAAGTTAAAATAATTGTTTTTTTGGTGGAAGTTGCTATATTTTTATGCAAAAGGTGGGGGTGAGGTACTACTAACTCGAAAAAAGTCGCTCAGAACCTCTGTATTGGCTCACAATCACGTTTTGACACTAATTTTGGGTAATATATTGATAATTACCTAAAGCGCGTATGTTTTTACGGTTTTGGGAGACGTAAGGCTTTCGTTTAAACGCTGTTTCCTGATTTCGTGCAAATCTTTTTCGATTCTAGAAGTAGACATTCCAGAAACCTTAGAAATTTCTTTTATTTGAAATCCTTTTTCTTCTTTCAAGTATAAAATAAGTTTTTTTCTCACCTCACGAGAAAAATCAACTTGAACTTCGTCTTGACTTTGCAAATGGTCAAATTTTTGTTTATTATAAACCTCTTCAGGGATAATTTTCTCATTTTTGTAGAATTGGGCCCTAAAGTTTGCAGGTTCTGCTTCGTAATCAAGATATTTACTTCCTTTGATGTATAATCTTCGCTTTGCATTCCTATCAAATGCTAAAATCCTACCTCGCTCTCCTTTTTCATTAGAATAACAAACAAAAAGATGATTGCATCTGAAAATTGCAATGGTTTTTGATAAATCGAAGAAGTTTGGAAGACATAGAAAAATAAATAGATGTTTTTGCCTAATAAGTTGCAAATGATTGACAATCTTTAAGAAATCTGGAGACATTGTTACTCTTGTGTTCATAGATTGAAAACTTTCATCTAAAATCACAGAAGAAAATTCAGGAACTCGATTTGTTATCGCAATAAACTCTTCAGCATTAAATGCAATTTGATGTTCATCGAACTTGTCGTCGCAGTATCTAGCAAAACCTTGCGCGGCAACAGATTTTCCAATTCCAACATAACCAACGATAGGGCAAACATAATCCCAATTTTTTTCTCGATTTCTTTTTATTGCTTTATCTAAAACTTTTTGGATAGCGACGTCAACTCGAATAAAAAGTGGTTTCCCATTTCTATCAAGCCCTCTTAATTTTTTATACGCTGGTAAGGTATTTGTTTTTTCTTGTTCTATTTCTTGTTCAAGTAATACTGGTTGCATTTTAAAATCCCATATTTTCTCTATTCTCTTTTCTTGGAAAGTAACCCATTGAAAAAAGAACATCCATAACTTTGCGATAGTATGCTCTTAAAATTTTAAATCTCAAATTCGTAACAAAACTTAACTTCTGTTTTTGTTTTGATTTGGAAAGTGCATTAATTATTTTCTTAGATTTATAGTAGGCAAGTTCGAGTAAATCTAAATCAGCGATTTCTGGAGCCTTCAAACCATAATTAACATTATTTCTTAATGACCTTAAACAAAAAAATTGTGTATCAATATTTCCAGAAAGTTCTGCCATCGTCGTCCTATAAATTAAATCTGAAATCAAATCAGAATTCTTCATAGCAACATTCCAAGAAACTGCTTCTCTGGCTTCCCTTAAAGCTGGTTCCTCCCTGTTATGATAAGCCATGAATTATTACATGTGAAGACAATTTATAAATTTATCCAAAAAGTATTTAAACTGCTCTTGCTTATAAAAAAGATAATGGAAGGAGAAAGAAGGCCAAGCAAAAGGAATTCAAAGAAGGAAAATAAAAAGCATCCTTACAAAAGACGATTCGTCGAAGACGATGTTATTGCAAATCAAAATCATAGTCCTCATATCGCATTACAACCTGCCGAGGTTGCAAATAATTGTGAGGACACCGAACCAGAAGAAAACACTTCTAAACCAAGTGCTTTATTGCCTTCTGGTTCGGATGAAAGTTTGAGTGATCATGCTGAACAAGTATATGAAGATGTTTGGTATCCAGAAGAAGATGTCAAAGAAGCTGTGCAGAAATTGAAAGATATTTTAAGAACTGGAAAGCATCCTTGGGGAGAAAAGGATATGAAAATTGGAGAGATTATTGATAAAATCTTTGGGGATAAATTAACATGAAAACTGAAAAAGAACTAAAAGAAGAAATAAAAGAATTAAAGCAATTACTTAAAGTTAGAAATGACGATGCAAAAGATTATTCAAAAACATTAGCAAACAACAATTTAAAGCATATAATAAAAATTGTAGAAATGGCTCTTGAAAAAAGAAACACCGAAGTTAAACAGG
>DATKUW010000082.1:0-6755 GCA_035530435.1 Bacillota bacterium | reverse complement strand
GTTTAGCGTAAAATTGTACAGAAGCAGATAAGAGATTCATTTTTGGCGGTTGGGCTATTATTCTTTCAGCCACTTCTTTTTGAATCATTAAGACAATTAAAGAAGGATTAATTGGATTTTCCAATAGCAAGCGCAAAAGATGGGAAGTTAAATAATAAGGAATATTACCTATTACTTTGTATTGAGTATTGAGTATTGAGTATTGAGTATAAAATTGATTAGTTTTTAGAAGATCACGAATGTCTGCGTGAATAATTTTCAGATTTTGCTTGTCTTTAAAAAAACTTTTAAGAAATTCTACTAATTCTTGATCTTTTTCAACGGCGACAATGTTAGCCTCTGTTTTAAGAAGGGCTTTGGTTAAGATTCCTCTCCCTGGGCCAATTTCCAATATTTGATCTTTCGATTCTACTTTTCCTGCCTTAATAATTTTTTTTATTATTGTTTTGTCTTTTAAAAAAACCTGGCCTAATTTTTTTTGTTTTTTTGTTATCATATAGAATTTTGACAAGATTGTTTATTACTGTTTATAATAGTAGAATATAGTAGAATATAAAAGTCGATATATATAATAATTATATAAAAATAATGAATAAAAAAACATACAAAAGCTTAATTATCATTGGTTTGGCCATAATAGCGATCATTGCGGTTTTACTTATGAGGGACAGAATTATTGAGAATAAGAAATACAGTGGCTTTATGAAACCAACAAAAGGCGCCTGGGCTGAAGTTATGAACGGCGCAGAAGATTCACAAAGATCTATTTATTTGGGAGAAAAAATTATTCATAATATACCGGCATATGGAGTAGAAATTGGGTCAATTGTTTCTGGAAACGAGAGCGCAATTACGCAGGTATGGCGTGATAAAGAGTCAAACGAGATAGTGGAGATAGTAAGCAAATTAGAAGGGAAAAACGAAGTGATTTGCATAGACGATTCTTTAATGAAAATGTTTGTACCTACATTTAATTCTTCGCTTCCTGCGATAAAAACGCCAGAGGAATATGGTTTAGGTAATGAATATACTTCTGATACTTTCACAACTAAAAAAGGAAAAACAATTCAAGTAGCGAAGTTTATTGATGAAAATAATATGGAGATTTGGTTTAGCAGTGAAGTTCCGTTTGGTATCGTTAAAATTATAGATTGGAGTAGTGGGACAGAAACAGGAGAAATTATGGCTTGGCTGCAGGATTTTGGATTAAGTGGCGGCAAACCAAAAATTTCAGAAAGCGGGATGCTTAATTGCAAAAAGATAAATTTTCCTGATTTGACCAAATAGACCAAAGGATATGTTTTGTTTACCCCGTTGGAAGTATTATTTCTAACGGGGTTGACATTTAAAATGGTTTTGTTAGAATTACTACCGAGGCCTTTAAGGAGGCTTTTTTAATAACATTTATTTTAAATTACCATTTTTACCTGGAAAGCACAACTTAATAAAGGGATAAGAAGCATCAATCACTTAATACCCGCGTCTTTATTAAAGATAGCAATTGGTTTGTTTTTGCTATCTTTATTTTTTGGCAATTCTTATCTTTCTTCACAAATTATGTCTCTTCAAAAAGAAGGGGAAGAGTTTTTAATAAAAGAGGATGGCTGTCCTGTAATTCTAGAAGGTAGTTCATTTGCCAAAACAGCCTATGCTTATAATGAATGTTTTAGCGTGGACGGGAGTCAAATTATTGAGGGTGATTTTGAAGAAGATAATGCAGTAGAACAGGATTTTTTGATTATTATAAACAGTGATAGTTTTTTGGGCATTAATTCCCCTGTTGAATTTTTATTACCTTCATCCCAGCGCTATACGATTTTTACCTATATCGTGCAGGAAGGGGATACACCAGGAAGAATTGCAGCAAATTTTGGCGTAAGTTTAAATACGATTTTATGGGCTAATAATTTAAAGTCCAGTTCTATAATTAATCCTAATCAGGAGCTTATTATTCTTCCAATTTCAGGAGTAATGCATACAGTAAAAAAAGGAGACACTTTACTTTCAATAGCCAAAAAATATCAAACGTCCTCTGATGAGATATTTGTTTTTAATGATTTAAAAGACGAAGGATCTATCCAAATAGGCCAGGAACTTATTATTCCAAATGGCCGGCTTTCTTCAGCCACTCCTCTATCATTATCTACATCTGCTGGACTTAAGCCTATGACAATTGATATTAGCGATTGGCCGAAGATTGATGGCTTTTTTGCCTATCCTACTTCTATTGGTTTGAACAGGGGCATTCTTCATTATTATAATGCCGTTGATATTGTTAGTTCTTGTGGAAGCCCTATTTATGCCTCTGCTGATGGAATAATAGTTGAGGCTATGGGGGCAGGAGGATATAATTATGGCTATGGGAATTTAGTTAAGATTCAACATTATAATGGCACTACAACTGTTTATGGTCATTTGAGTAGTTTATCTGTAAAAGAGGGAGATAAGGTTTATCAAGGAGATCTAATAGGAAAGATGGGCGACACAGGAAATGCTGAATGTTGCCATCTTCATTTTGAAGTCAGGGGTGCACAAAATCCTTTTGTGAAAAAGTGATAAAAATAATTAATATTCATTCCAAGAGAATTTTGTTTTATATTGCAGTGCTTCAGCAACGTGATTAAACTTAATTCTTTCTTTCATAAGTTATTTTTGATTTCTTGTTGCTGCTGATATTCTTTGTTCAGCTTCTTTAATAAATAGAAATATCCGGTAAGCCAATAATGCTAAAAGAATGAAGTCCGTTAGATACGTCAACTTTTACTTCAATTAAAGTAGTTTCTAAGCCAAAAATAGCGGCAGAATAAATTTTAGATAGCATGATTTTTTGTGCTATCGTTTTTTGAAATGTTTTAATTACAAAAATAGCGGTGGGATATATTCTAGATAACATAATCTATGCACCACCGCTTTTTTGAGTATTTTATAATTTATTTTTCCTGAAGATTGTTTTTATTATTGCAAGTTATGCAAGTTTTTGCCGCAGCATTGGCCTTTAAACGGTCTAATTGGATATCTTTTTTACAGATTTCACAATGACCATAATTATCTTCTTTAATTCTTTCCAAAGCTTCATTGACTTCTTTAAGCCGAAGTTCTAAAGCGTATTCTACAGCCAGTAAATTTTCATAAGTCTCTATTTCTTTTGCGTCTTCATCAGGCGCAGAAGAGCGGCCTCCAAGATCTGGGAATCTAGTATCATAATCATCAGGCATCTTTTTGTCTTTATCGGCAAATTTTAACAGATCCTTTTCTAAAAGGTTTCGTTCTTTCTCTAATTTCTTTTTTAATTCAGAAATGGTCTTTTTGTCCATGATTTTCATAGTAGGTATTCTATCATAAAGTAAGCATTTTGAAAAGTCAATTGACCTTACATAAAAATGTTGTTAATATGAAAACAGATGCGGCAGTAGTTCAGTGGTAGAACGTCTCCTTGCCAAGGAGAAGGTCGCCGGTTCAAGTCCGGTCTGCCGCTCCAAATAAAAACAATCCATTCTTATGGATTGTTTTTAAATATTTAATATATTGCGCTATATCTAAATTGTATTTCTACTGTGTTTCTGTGGCATCTCTATTCTTCTTTATCTCCTCTACTATCTTTTTTGCTTCTTCTGTCATAATATCCTGCAGATTCCCGAGATAATTATGTAGGAAATTGTTTTTCTCCTCTTCGTTATCAGAATTGAATGTTTCTGCCATCATTGCTTTTTTCTCATCACTTAGATTTTTATAAGCTCGCATTAATGAACGTTCTAATATGGTGTCATATAATTGTGAAACTGTATTTTTGATTTCAGGGGGAAAATTTTTTAAAAAATCTTGTTGCATTTTACATATTATTTAGAACTTTAACATTTCGACCTAAATTATTTTTTTTCTTTCTTTTTACCTCCTACGGCTTGACCAGAAAGCCAATCTCCCCCTTTCATCAGAATCCCAATAAAAAGCATTAAGATTAATGTAACAAGCCAACCAGCTGCTCCAGGAACTGTTCTCCATCCAGATTCTTTTTTCTCAATATGTTCTTTTGCTTTAGCAACAGCTTCTGGAATTTCTCCTTTCTCTTTTGTTACTTTTTCTATTGTGTTTCTAAGTTCTTGAATTTTTTTCTGCACCTCTGGATTTTTAAAAGTTTCAACCAATTTAGGTGCTTTAGATAAAATTTTGGATAGCGCTTTTGGGTCTATCCCCAGTTTTTCTAATTGTTCTATAATTATTTTTTCTGGCGGTAATTTGTCATGTTTCATATCTTCCTTTAGGGTTTTTAAAGATTGTTCCTTCTTTTTGATGGAATCTTTCTCTATGTCTATCATTTCTGCGATAGTTTCTGTTTTAATATTTGGGTTTTTTATTTCTTTAACGATAACATCAATATTATTCTTATAGGGGATGTCTTTTAAAACTAAGATTTTTGCTATTCCTTTTAAAGTTTTATCCTTTGAATAAAAAACATTTTCTTTTTCTAATTTTCCATTAACAAAATTTTTTATTTTTTTTAGCTTTTTTTTATCTTCAAGATCCCATTCTTTATAGTTTAAGGCCATAGTTAAGCCAATTTTGTTAACTGCTTGTGTCTTTTTTATATTATAATAAAAGGATATTGATGGTTTTAATTTATCAAGTTCTGAGACAACCTCTTTAATTCCTTTATAATTATCTAAATACGCTGAATCTTTCCAACTCTCAATTAACTGAAAACATTTTTCTGCTTTTTCCATTTGCAATTTTGCTGTCTTATTAAATCCTTCTGCCTTATTCGGCATATCTTTTATTTTTTTTAATTCATCAGAATATTTCTCTGTAATTTCTTTTTCTAAATTTTCTTTTTCTTTTGGCCCTTCTGCCTCGTTGCCCGAAGCTTTAGTAGCCGTGGGCCCTTTCTCTTTCTTTTTTTTCGTTTTCTCATTTATTGTATCATCAACATCTATAGCCTTCTCATTTATTATATCATCAACATTTATAGTCTTAGCTTTTTTTAAAAGTTCACCAATTTCTGTTTTATCTGCTTCTTTTTTTTCTTCCGGCTCTTCTGTTTTGGGTTTATTCCATTCTTTTAACTCTTCAAGCGTTACAATTTTATCTACAAAAGATCTATCCTTTCCTTTCTCTGAAGTGAATTTCAATACTGTTGCTTCTCCTGTTTTAGGATTAATTTTACTAATCACCCAACCGTCCTCAACCTCTCCTGACGATTTCCTAACTTTTACTTCTATAAACTTTCCTTTTTTATATGCAGCTTTAATATTCTCCGCAGCTTTAACATTCTCTGGAGTTGATTTTTGGATAATGTCCTCATCTTTTATTCCCTTTTCTTCTCTTTCTTTTTCCTTTTCCTCAGATTCTTCTCTTTTATCTTTTTTCTCTTTGATTGATTCTTCAGTTGGTTTCTCTTGTTCTGATGATCTTTTATATTCTTCCTCTATTCTTTCTCGTTCTTTTTTATTTATATCTTCTTGATAGTCAGGTATTTCATCAGTCTGTTTTTTTATTGCCTCGCGTATTTTATTGATGTCTGGTATTTGTTCAATTCCCATAATGTTATTTTTTGTTTTTTATAATTTCATCAATAATTCCGTATTCTTTTGCTTCTTCAGGAGTAAGCCAAAAATCTCTGTCAGTTTCTTTTGATATTTTTGTGATAGGTTGTCCAGTATGTTTTGCCAAAATTTGATTTAATTGTTTTTTGACGCGAAGAATTTGCTTTGCCGCGATTTCTATTTCCGTGGCCTGGCCTCCTGCTTCTCCCATAACTTGATGAAGAAGAATTTCTGCATTAGGAAGAGCAAAACGTTTGCCCTTTTTACCGGCAGCTAAAATAACAGCGGCGCCAGAAGCGGCCATTCCCAAACAAAGTGAAGAAACGTCGCATTTCACATATTGTATTGTATCGTAAACTGCCAGAGTAGAAGTAACTGATCCTCCTGGAGAATTGATGTAAAGGAGGATGTCTTTTTTTGGGTCTTGATGCTCCAAAAACAGCAATTGAGCAATAATAGTATTGGCTAAAGGATCATCAATTGGTCCCCCTAAGAAAACAATTCTTTCTTTTAAAAGACGGGAATAAATATCATAAACCCTTTCCCCAATAGCGGATTTTTCAATGACAGTAGGGACGAGGACCATATTATTTTGATTCTGAGAAAGATTTTTCATATTCATTTTGTCCATAGATATACATTTAATATAGTAGTTTTCTTTGAATCTGTCAAACACAATCTTATTATTCTATCTATCTATGCGATTTTCTAAATTAGTCTAGAATTGCTAATTCATAATCTTCACAATTTTTATTTTAAAGATTTTTTGATAATAAATATATCCTTTATTGTTGGATAAATTCTTTTTAGTATTCCATGAAAAGTTTTTCGTCTTTCAACAATAGTAATAGGTAGTTCTTTTATCCTTAGATTTTTGTATTGTGCTCTAATCATGAATTCCGTATCAAATAATTCTCTCTCTGTGACGCAGGCGTCTATTATTGAAGTGAGTTTTTTTCTATCGAATACTTTTAAGCCGTGAGTATCACTACCCTGATAGTGAAAACAAAGCTTCAAAAACAGATTGAAACCCTTAGTAATTAGTCTCCTTATAAAATTTCTTTTATCGTAAGAAGTTTTTAATGTTTTTGAAGCAACTACAATATCATCATTGTTTTTAATAATTGAATCTAGGCCCTGTTTCAAAAAATTTATATCCCAAAAATCGATATTACAAATGGCAACATATTTTGTGGAAGCAATAGAAACCCCATGTTT
>DATKUW010000081.1:0-3345 GCA_035530435.1 Bacillota bacterium | reverse complement strand
TAAAAAAACTAAAACAGGTATCACTTTTCCTAAAGAATTAAGAGAATCCTTATTCAATGAAGAAATAGAAACATTCTTCAAAATAATAGTTCCAAAAGAAAAGGATAGGATTATTTTAGAAGTATTAACAGAGGAAGAAGCAAAAAATCAAATTGTAAAAACAAAAGAATCAAAACCTAAAACTGCTACTAAAACTGCTACTGAAACTACTCAAAAAACCATAGATAAAAAAACTTCAGAAAAGATTGCTCCGAATTGGGGTGAATATTTCATCTACGATTTTAAAAGTAGAGAAAAAATTCAACCAATTTTGGAATCAGCGTTTTATAAATTCGCAGAAACTCCGATTAATATGGAGGATGCTATGGGAAGGATTAAATATGCTTTAGTTTCGTTTTTATCGGGAACCAAAACTGAAAATGCCAAGCTATATTTTTCTATTATCAAATTACTTATTGACATTATCGAAAGATTTGATCAACCTAATCTAATTGATTGGATATTCGATAAAATTGTTCCTAATATGGAAAGTAAATTTCTTTACGAACAAGCACTTCTAGAACTTTTAGAGGTGAGTTTGAAAATTAAACGCTACGAAAAGGCGGAACTCTTTATATTCTATGTATTAAAGAATATTGATGATTATCCTCGTGCAGAGCTCTACAACATTTTTAATTCCTTTAAACAATTAATTAAAAAAGTGCGTTATATTGAAAGAACGGAGAAGATCGATCTCTTACTGAAAGAAAAATTAATGGAATATGGAGGGGGAGTAGAGGATAACGATTATAAAATCCAGATTGTTGAATTTTTAGAAGATTTAAACTATATCGAGCTTGCTTATAGCCTTGCTAAGACTATACAAAAAAGTTTACCTCCTGATAGTGTTAAGGTTGCTGAGATCCGGAAAATAGTTAAAAGATTGTATACTGCTCCAATCACAGAAGATAAGATCAATTAGGGATAAGACCTATTTTAAATTATTTAACATTCAACTATCTTCGTCAATGTTATCAGAATCTTCATCTTTAAGCTCTTCTAATTTTTCTCCTGCTCTTTCAAGTTCGCTTTCTAAGATTTTTTGTTCCTTTTCCTTGATTTTTTTCTGATGTAATTCAATTTCTACATTAGAGAGTTCTGTTTCTTTTTCAATTAATTCTTCTTTTAGTTTTAAAGCTTTTCCTTTTTCTTGAATAGCCATCTCTTCAATTTCCCGTTCTTTTAATTCCAACTCCAATTTTTTCTTCTTGATTTCTAACTCTTTTTTTTTGAGTTCAATCTCCTTATTTATAATGTCAGATTCTTCCTTTTTCAGTTGCTTTTTAACCTTTTTGGGTAGTACTTCTGATTCAGAATCTACTGTAGTTCCTTGTTCGAGAATTTCTTCTTTAAGTTTTAGCGTCTTTTCTTTCTCTTCGATTATTTTTTCTTCTAATTCTTTCTCTTTTTCTTCCAATTCTAATTTTTTTTTCTTGATTTCAATTTCTTTTTTCTTTAATTCTAATTCTTTATCGATTATTTCAGTTTCTTCCTTTTCTAATGCCGCCTCATCCAGTGCTGCTTCTTTCTGGCTTTCTTCAACTAATTCATCAATTTTTTCAACAGTAACTATTGATTTTAGCACAGTATCTATAGCAGTCTTCAACTTTTCGTTTTCTGGATCTTCTTTAACAAAATTCTTAACTGTCTTTGTAATTAAAGATGGGTGCTTTCGGCCAATTGCAATTAGGGCTTGTATAGCTTTCTCGATTACAAAATCCTTTTCGTCAGATAGAGTAAATACGATTTTGTTAATTAGTGATTCATCTTGAATTTCGGTATCTCCTCCTGCCATAAAAATGATAAGCTGTAAGTCAGCTTCTCGAACATTTGGATCCTGAGAATTCAATAAATCTTCACTATGAGGGAGAAACAAATCACATTCGTTTTCGCAAAGTGTTTTTAAAAGTAATAAAAATGAATATCGAAGGACAGAATCACGTTTTGAGAGATTTTCTAGTAATGAAGGAATATCTATTACAAGTTGCTCAATTAGAAATCGTAATACGGTCCTCCCTCCATGAAGGGATAATAGCATTTCGATAACATTCTCTAGCCTGTCCAAATAATTATCTTGATTCGAATCTCCGAGATATAAGGCAATTATTTTAACTGCGTCATCCAATCTATCATCTCTTACAAAATCTTTAATTTTAATTATTTCAGGATTTTCTTGGTTATTTTCTACCATTTTTACTCAACCATCTTATTGTTTTATTTTAATTTTAAACATGTAATACGTAGAAATCGTTATATAGGCGAAATAGAATGTTAAATACTAAACGCAAATCTCGGTATCGGAGTATAACGCGTGAAATACTATTCTTATGTTTTTCTGTTTTTACACTTATGCTTAATTTTATTGCTAAATTTTGTTTTCTATCAACAAAAATGTTAATTTCATTACAAAATTGGCTTAAAGCGTCTAAATCGCTAGGGAAAACGTTCCATATATAGGTATCTCTTTTAGAATCTTCATCTTTTGGTATTTCATTGCTGATGGAAGAAAGCGTGTCCTTTGGAATAATAGTTGTAATCTCTACGCATTCATTCGGAATTAATTTTAACTTAACCTCAGGAAAATATATTTGGGAAAAGAGTTTACATAAACCAAATAAAAGTTTCAAATCTGTAATATTTTCTCTAACTGCATTGCATAAAGCATATTTCTCGTTTATGAAGCAAACATGGATTTTTTCGTCGTATTTAAATACCATAAACTCTTGGTCTTTAGTTAAAAGATAACGAAAATTCTCGTCCCCGTTATTAATTCTATCATTAAAAATCTTGCTTGCTCCTTTAAAATCTTCTTTTGAAAAAAATTTATTTAAATTTCTATAATCTCCATGGAAAAAAACATCGAAAAAATCAATCAGATATAAATAGGCATCGTTAGGTTTGTAGATTACAGTTTTATTTCTAAAATCTCGAAAAATTATATTTTTATGAACACTATAACAGAAACTTGGTTGATCCTCGATTGTAAGCCCATTTAGTAATCGAATTTTTAGTAAAATCCTTCTTGTACAGAGTGGAGTCAAGGTGCATTGAATTCTATCAATTTCACACTCTTTAAAACACAATCTATCAATTCTTTTTCTTAAAAGCTCAAGTAATTCTGTTTTGAACTTCGTATCTGTATCTTCGTCGAAAAATTTGGCAATATGTTCGGGTTGGAGTGGCATTTTTCAGAGCTTTTTTGGTTTAGAAAATAATAATATACATTTTAAATAATATTTAACACCAATTCTAAACTTTTCTATTGTGTTTCAAACCAACTAATTGAAAATACTTTGAATTGTAAAA
>DATKUW010000080.1:0-2652 GCA_035530435.1 Bacillota bacterium | reverse complement strand
TTTTGGAAAAAAACCCTGGGTAAAATATTGGTTGCATAATGAATGGCTTTTGGTAGACGGAGAAAAAATGTCCAAGTCAAAAGGGAATTTTTACAAATTAAAAGAGCTAGAGGAAAAAGGATATTCTCCTCTAGAGCTTAGATATTTATTTTTGTCTGCACATTATAGAAAACAGCTGAATTTCACATTTGCAAATCTCGATTATGCGAAAAATTCTTTACAAAGACTCAAAGAAATAATTTCAAAATTAGACAAAAAACAAAAAAAGAACAAGAAAAATGTTGAACTCGCATACAAACAGTTTCTTGAATTTTTAAATGAAGACCTAAATACCCCTCGTGCTTTATCTTATATGTGGGATATTTTAAGAGAGGACAGACTTAACGATACTGAAAAATATGAACTTGTTTTAAGATTTGATAAGGTTTTTAGCTTGGATTTGGATAAAGAAGAAAAAATTAAAATTCCTGACCAAGTGAAAAAACTCGTTAGAGAAAGAGAAATGCTGAGGAAAAAGAAAGAATGGGAAAGGGCTGACGAGATAAGAAAGAAGATTAATAAATCTGGATTTGCAATTGAAGATACTGAAAAAGGAGTGATTATAAAAAAGAGGAAATGAAAAAAGAGATGAAAATAAAAGAGTCATTAAGAGATTTTATACTTATAATAGTGTTTATTGGATTACTAATACTATTTTCTAATTTTATTTTGGAAAATCTTGTTGTTTTAGGAATTGCATTTTTATTCTTTATGGCTAACTATATGATTATTTTTATTCATGAAAAAAAATATAAGAAAAATTTTCCATATAAACCATATAAAAGTAAGAAAAAAATTAGTGAAAGAATCTTAATTGGGTTTTTGGCAGGAGTTCATTATACCTTTTTCATTGGGAGTTATAATCATAAAAAATATAACACCCAAGTAAATTATCCTGAAACAATAGAATGTGTTTTTGGAAATATTTCACAAATGATAATTATTATAATTTATCTGGTCCTTTCTGTAAGTCTTTTTAATATAATAAAATATTATTCACTCTTCTTTATGGCTATCCCGATTATAACCAATATTATAAATATTGTAATAAACAAAAAAAGATGAAAAAAGAGAAATATAAATTTATTGATTTAAACTACCGACCGAAAAATGATTTAGTCTGTCTGCTTAAGATAAAGCCGCAGAAAAATTCTGAATTTCGGAAGACTGCGAATACTGTTGCCTCAGAAAGCAGCATAGGAACCTGGACAAAAGTTGGTTCTTCAAAAGAATACATTGAAAAATTAAGGGCAAAGGTTTTTTCAATCCACGGAAATCTCATAAAAATTGCATATCCTCCAGAACTTTTTGAGTCAGATAATGTTCCCAATATTCTTTCAAGCATTGCAGGAAATATTTTCGGAATGAAAGCTGTTCAAGCAATAAGACTTGAAGATGTTAGTTTTCCAAAAAAGATTATTCAAAGTTTTCCAGGTCCGAAGTATGGAATAAAAGGAGTGAGAAAAATTATGAAAGTTAAAAAAAGACCTTTGGTAGGAACAATAATCAAACCAAAACTTGGTTTAATAACAAAAGATCATGCTCAATCTGCTTATGAATCATGGGTTGGGGGATGTGATTTTGTAAAAGATGATGAAAATCTTGCCTCGCAAAAATTCAATGAGTTTGAAACTCGGCTTGTGAAAACACTCGAAATGGCTGACAAGGCAGAAAGCGAAACAGGAGAGAAAAAAGCCTATCTCATAAATGTTACTGCAGAAACAAAAGAGATGATGAGAAGAGCTCAGCTTGTTGAAAAACAAGGAGGAAAATATGTAATGATTGATATGCTTACTGCTGGATGGGCTGCATTGCAAACTTTAAGAGAAGCAAATTTTAAACTAGCACTTCACGCTCATCGCGCAATGCATGCTGCAATGGATAGAAGTCCTGATCAAGGAATTAGTATGATGGTACTTGCTGATTTTGCAAGATTAATAGGGGTTGACCAAATTCATATTGGAACAGGGATAGGAAAACTCGAAGGAGATATTTCCACAATCAGAGAATTAAAAGAAGATTTAGAAAGAACCGATGTCAAAGAAATAAAATATAGGCTTCAGCAGAAATGGGGAAAAATAAAACCGGTTCTGGGAGTTTCTTCTGGAGGACTTTATCCAAGACATATTCCTTTTCTCGTAGAGCATCTTGGAAAAGATCTGGTGATTCAGGCAGGTGGAGGAGTTCATGGACATCCTTCAGGAACAATTGCAGGAGCTAAAGCAATGAGACAGGCAGTTGACGCTGTTATGAAAGGTGAGAGTTTAAAAGAATATGCAAAAAGACACAAAGAGCTAGGAGAGGCCCTGGAATTTTGGAAAGGAATAAAATGGTAAAAAAACGTGTGAAGAAATTTAAAAGTGAATTGAAAAGGGCCCTGTATACAGCATTTCTCGCAGCTTTTGGATTTTTAATTGCTCTTGTTTGGAGAGATTTGATTCAGTCTTGGGTTAATAAAATCTCTGTTGCAAGTCCAATAACAGGTCAATTAGTAAGTGCTTTGATGATCACAGTTATCTGTGTAATAGGAATTCTAATTGTGACAAAATATCTAAAAGAAACAGAATGAAAGACCGAAAAGCCATATTTATTGTGCCGTATGCAAAGACAGAA
>DATKUW010000079.1:0-4458 GCA_035530435.1 Bacillota bacterium | reverse complement strand
ATATCATCATTCGAAAAAATACCTCCGCATTCATCACAAATAAAGTAATTATCATTAAAACAATTTTCACAATAAAGTTTATCATCCTGATAATGAATATTATCCTCCTCTAAAACCTCTTCACATTCGCAACATTTTTTTATAGGTTTCTCTACCTCTGCGGTTTTCTGCGCTTTTATTGTTTCGCTTTTCATAAAGTTACTTAGTAAAACCCCCTTTTAAATGTATCGCAATATATTTTTAAGAGCATTTTAGAGTACTTTTAATGTTTCGTAGATTGTACCATGTGCGATACAATCGCATAAAACAACACATAAAACAACGCGCTTATTTTTCGCTTTATGAACAATCTTCTAAAACAATTTGCATATGTTCAACCTGACCAGCGTACTTTTTTGATATTACTTTTTAAAATTCTAATATCAAATTATAATAAAAAGTATCATAAAAAATGTATCATAAACAACCTTTCTTTTACTACTGAAAAAGACAACAAAAAAGTATTATGAACAACGCAGAAATGTATCATAAAAAATGTATCATAAACAACCTTTCTTTTACTACTGAAAAAGACAACAGAAAGATAATTGAATAATTTGGATTATTTTTCAAGCCCACAGGTGTATTCAATTAATTAAAATAATTATTTTTTAGGCTAATTAATGCCTTGTTTTTTCGAGATGCCTGTTTTGATGCCTGGTTTTATTATAAATGCCTTCAAAAACGCTTGGTAAACTCTCTAATGCCTTGGAAACCTTGACTGTTACTACTATCATAGACAAGTATATATTTATTAGTTGCTACACAGTGTTTTCAGCACTTTCATACCCCGCTCCAAGCCGTTTCTTAAGATTCATGTCTGCTTCTTTAACAGAATGTTTAATTGAATCCAAACTTAGTCCAGAAACCTCTGCAACTTCTTCGTTCTTCATACCAATTATATTTTTAAGATAACAAATTAAGTTTGCGCGAGTTCTAATTGGATTTGTGATGAATTTTTTTTCATCTTGAGCTTCTAGATGCTCAAATTTTAATCTTTCGTAAATACTTTCTGGAATAACTGAGTTAATCCAAAATCTTCCGCGAAAATTTGCTGGTTCACAATTATAATCTAAAAATTTGTGACCTTTTATAAACAATCTTCTCTTTGCTCCTCTATCGAAGACAAGAACTCGTCCTCGATTGCCATCGTCGTCGCTGTAGCAAACGAATAAGTGATTTGAGCGAAAAATTGAAACGTTTTTTGACAAATCAAAGAAGTTTGGAAGGTTTAGGAAAATAAAAAGATGTTTTTGTCGTAAAATTTGCAAGTGATTGATAACTTTCAAAAAATCTGGCGACATTGTAACTCTCGAGTTCATGCTTTGGAAAGATTCGTCCAAAATTACTGCAGAAAATTCCGGAACTTCATTTGTAACTTTGATAAACTCTTCAGCCGTGAAACAAATTTTAGATTCATCGAAAGTGTCGTCACAATATCTTGCTACGCCTTGACTAAAAACACTCTTACCCACACCGCAATACCCAGCTACGATGCAAGTGTAATCCCAATTTTTTTCTTTGTTTCTTTTTATTGCTGAATCTAAAGCTCGTTGAATTCGTGTGTCAATCCTAATGAACATTGGTTTACCCCATCTGTCAAAACCTCTTAATTTTTTGTACGCAGGCATACTTTTTTCTTCTTGCCCTTCCAACTTTTGTTTGTCTAAAACTTGTTCCATCATATAAATTAAAACCGCGCCTTACCTTGCCTTACCTCACATCGCCTTACCGAACCTAACCCAACCACACCAAACCAGACCTGACCTTGCCGTACCCTACCAAGCCATGAATATGAAAGTGAATTTCAAAATCCTAAATTCTCTCGATTTTCTTTTCGTGGAAAGTAGCCCATGTGAAATAACGTGTCCATAACTTTTCTATAATAAATTCGCAGGATTTTGAGTTGAATGTCTTTTGTAAAATTTAGTTTTTGTGTCTGCTCTCTTGTTCTCTCTTTTGTGTTGGAAAAAATATGAATTATTCTCTTGGACTTATAGAATGCCTGTTCCAGGGAATCGAGTTCTTCGACTTCTGGTTTTCTCAATCCGTAGTTGACATTATTTCGTAAAGAACGAATGCAGAAGAATTGAGTATCCATGTTTCCCTGAAGTTCGGCCATTGTAGTTCTGTAAATCAAATCTGAAATCAAGTCAGAGTTCTTCATCGCAACATTCCACTGAACTGCTTCCCTTGAAGACATGCTATCGTCTTTTTTGAAAACCATGATAATTGGAAGAACTTGGAATATATAAAACTTTTTAAAATTGGCTTACATTCAAAAAATTTATATATCCCCTTGCTTTCTATCATTTGTAATTAACTTTACAGCACTTGGGTTCTTCTTGTCAAAAGTTTTGAACCCTTGTGTTTGGATTCGGTGTGGTTAAACATACCGTTTCCAATAGGTAGATTTGATGCTACCTTGTTTAAACTGACGCTGGAAAGACAGATGACACCGCGGAAAGACGCGGACTTATAATATGGAAAGAAGAAACAGCAAACGATACAAGAAAAAAGAGAACAAGAAATATCCTTATAAAAAAAGAAGAAGGGAGGTAAAACATAATGGGAAAAGTTGAACGAGGAAAACGTGATGGAACAGGACCGTATAAAGATAGCTGGCAAAAAGAAAATAAAGAAAAAGGAAAAAGACAAGAACAAGGAGAAGAATGTCCTGAAGACAAAAACAACAAAGAAGATAGTTGGTGGTAAAATGCCAAACCCACATTATAAAGCAGGAGCGAGATTTGAATAAAAAATGCCAATAGGAGTTACACAATTAACAGATGAATGGAAACAAAAAATAAGTAAAACTGTTTTAGCAATGCAACCTCTTAAACAAGACAATAGACAAAAAGGAATATGTTTAACTTGTGGAAAAGAATTTAAATATTATCCTTGTACAAGTTCAGGATTATTCTGTTCAAGATTATGTTATTATTCAAATGATAAATTCCTAAAAAAAACAGCAAGTAAAGGAGGAATAGCGCTTTCTAAAATAAAAGGCAGTCAAAGTAATCCAAAAGCATCAGACAAACAAATATTAGAAAGTTGGGAAAAATTAAAAGCAAATAAGAGTTTAAGTTTAAGGGAAGAGTTTAGTAAACATGGGTATGCTCGTACTCCAAAAAAACTTATTAAATTAATTGGGAAAGAAGAATATGATAAATATGTTGAAAAATCAAGAAAAGATAAAAATAAACAACATTATTTTGCTAAAAACAAAAAGAGAAGAGGATATGAAGCAGAATTAAAAGCAAAATGGAAATTACAAAAAGAGGGGTTTTTAGTTATTAGAAGTTCGGCTTCTTTAACTCCATTTGATTTAGTAGCTTTAAGAGAAGATAAAATAAAATTAGTTCAAGTTAAAAGAGAAAAACTAAAAGGCAGTTCTTATCATAAAGATATTCAAAAAATGGAAGAAGTTAAAGTTCCAAAAAATTGTAGTAAAGAATTATGGATATGGAGAGATAGAAAGGGATGGATTATAAAAAAGTTGGGGAAAAATGTCACAAGGTGATATTCTAAGTTATCTAAAGAAATGCAAAAAGCCAAAAACTTGTGCACAAATTAGCAAAGCAGTGGGCAGTAGCTGTGTTAGTGTTGGTATGTCTCTTAAAATATTAAGAAAACATGGCGAGGTTTTATTCAAACGAGAACACAAGGGATTTCTTTATTGGAGTAAAGATAATTATAATTGAAAACATAAAGGGGAAAATTAATTCCCCACATTTAGAATATTTGGCCTCCCTTGTAAAAAAGAGAACAAAAGTTGCTTTATAATACTTAGGAAATTCAAATATGTATTTTTAATTTGTAGGGGGGAGTGTACTTCTAAAACGATAAGTTTATATAGATTGATTATTATCATAATCTATGGATAAATTAAAATGTTTTAAATGTTCTCATGAATGGATACCAAGAACAGAAGATAGACCTCTTAGTTGCCCAAATTGTAAAAGTAGAAATTGGGGTATCGAAGGATATGCTTGTTGTCAAGTTTGTAAAAGAAATTTTCTTAGAATATGTACCCACCATAAAGATGGGGATAATAAAAATAATGATAGAACAAATTTAATCCAAGTATGCCAAGATTGTCATGGAGTTATTCATAATGGATTGAGAAATAAAGACAGGCAAACTTCAATAGGAGTTACAAAATCATCAAGGAGTAGGAAATATAAAAACGAACCAAAAACTAGAGAAAAATTATCGGAACTAAGAAACTTATGGATTCAATCACAAAAGGAGCGTAAAAGATAAAGATGGAAATTAGAAAAAATATAATAAATATTTTTTTCAAGAAAGATTCAACAAAAGAAAAACCTTTAATTGATTGGGAGTATGGAGAAGGTATTAATTCATATTTTTTAATTGGAATTTTAGAAGATATTAAGTTAGAATTATTAAATGATA
>DATKUW010000078.1:0-2556 GCA_035530435.1 Bacillota bacterium | reverse complement strand
ATTTTCAGAACCCGCATTAAATGATTTTCCGGTTATTTTTTCTTTAGAGACTGTCAATAAATCAGCGTAATAATCTGTTATATCTTCTATATGGATGTTTGGTCTCTTTTGTTCTCCCCCAAAAACAGTTATTCTGCCTTTGTTGATTGCATGTTCTGTTAAGATATTTACTGCTAAATCCAAACGCATTCTTGGAGAATAACCACAAATAGTTGCAGGTCTTATGTTAACTGCTGCAAAGTTGTCGTCGCTGTTTTTTTTGATAAATTCTTCTGCCATTGCTTTTGTTTTTGAATAAATTGTTAATGGTTCTAAAAACAAATCTTCTGTGACGTTTGGTTCCTTTTTAATCCCATATACACTGCTGCTTGAAGCAAAAATAAATCTTGTTATTTTCTTTTCTTTAGCTAAATTCACTAAATTTTCAGTAGCATCGTAATTAACTTGTTTTGTAAGTTCATGATCTAATTCAGAACATGGATCATTTGAAATAGCTGCTAAATGTATAACCGAATCAACACCTTCTAAACATTTTTCCACTAATCTGCTATCTCTTATATCTCCTTCCATAATTTCACATCTATTTTTTACAGGATCTAATCCTTGAGAACCAAACATCATTAAATCTAAAACTCTGACATTATATCCTCTTTCTAGTAATTTCGGCACTAAAACACTCCCAGCATAACCTGCCCCTCCTGTAACTAATACTCCCTCTTTCATTTTATTTTTTTGTCTTTTTTTAAACTAATAAAAACAGGCCCTTCACGTTCATAGGCTTTTATTACAGCCTCCCGAGTTTCTTCTGAATCTTTTGGAAAATAACTTATGGTATTTTTTAATTCATTAGATCCCCCCTTTCCCCCTATTTTAAAGACTATATCCTCCTCTTTCAGCATTTCGGCAACTTCCAACAGAATTTTGGCATTTTTTCTTTGTGAAAAGCCACTTAAGAATCCAACAGTAAATTTTTTATTTTTCTTTCTTTTTAAGGGAAAGAACACATTATGGTCTACTCCAGGATATATTAAAGAGATATTTTCTTTTGGAACGCCTAAATATTTGATGACATCTCTTTCTGTTGATTTAGAAATAACAATCAAGTGATCTGCTCTTTTAACAAATGAAAGCATTATCTTAAAAAATAAATTAAAACTTTTCCTTCTTTCATTTTTCAAAATTAATGGAATTAAATCATAAACTGTGACTATGGAGGGCCTTTTGACAAAACAAGGAAAAGCCACTTCAGGCATTAGAAAGTGATAAACCCTTGATTTTAGACTTAATGTTTGAACTAGGGAAACAAAGATATTATTAAAAAGAGTTTTGAGGGGATTTTTTGAAGACCCCAACTCTATTTTTTTAGTGTCTTCTCGTCTTTCTTTTAGGCTTTCATATAATTCTCCCGAATACTTGGCGACTCCTTGACCACATTCCCTATCAAAATTTTGTCCTATTAAAGCTATTTTCATTTTTTCTTCAACTGATTTGCTATTTTTAGAGTTTCCCTTCCTAGAGGGTCTGATTCATCCATTGTTTTATTAGAAAAATAATATCCAATATACTTCCTTTTCTTTTCCATATCATAAAAATCCTTCTTGTTTGCCCCATTATAGATAAGATTTGACTTTGGAAGCCTTTTTTTTAGTGTGGGCCCGACAACGATTAAGATTTTTTTCGGTCCAGATTCAAAAAGATTATTCCCCATCAATTTTTAGAGAAGTATTTCTTTTTAAAGATTTAGGGGGTTTTATAGAACTAATAACTCGGCAAACCCTTTTTTCCATTAAGACCATCAATTTTCATTTTTGTTTCTTCTCTTACATAATAGAATCATACTTCTTCAAAAAATCTTCTGCCTTTTTTAGTTCTTTTATCATTCTATCTTATTTGGTCACTCTTCAATAGAATTTTTTAATCTTTTAAACTTAATGAGGCTCAAAACTATATAACAAATATAGACTAGAGATTTATATGTAATTATTTTAATTCCTTTTCAAGTCAATTACTTTTAAGCCATCAGAAGAAATAATTGACTTTGAGAAGTTTCTTTTCAGTTCTTCTGTTTTAACCAAAAGATGGTTTCCCAATAAATTTCCGGTTATTTTTTGGAAAATTTTTGATTGGGCCCCACCCTCTTTTTCAAAATCATGGAACAGACAATAATGTTTATCAAATAAGATTTTTGTAGGGAATAAAAGAGGAAAAGCTATACTCCAATCTTGCGTATAAATTATATCATAATTATTCTCTTTATCTTTTTCTATCACAAAATTTTTCAAGCCATCCATTGATCCAGACAAACTAAATATGTGCAAATCTTCATTTCTTGAAATTGAATCTATTTCACACCCTTTTTTTTCTAGAGCATCTTTTATATTTTTTGCAAATTTTCCAGTAGGATCATCTTTAGTTCTGTATAGCAAAAGTATTTTCATCTTAGTTCTCCAATCCTCCAAGACTTTTTAATATTTCCTCTGCATTATCTAGTTCTTTTTTATCATTTATAGTTAACCAAAGCCCATTGTGATGGAAAGAATGCATTTTTCCTTCCCT
>DATKUW010000077.1:0-4576 GCA_035530435.1 Bacillota bacterium | reverse complement strand
AGAAAAGATAAGAAATATTTTTTCATTAAAAGAATCATGGAATAAAAGTGGAAAGACGGTCGTGTTAAATATTGGAAAACCAATTAAATCTGAAGAATTAAAAGAAAGAAAAGATATCGAAGAGAAGGGTGAATATCTAAGACAGATTGCAGAAACTCTAAAAGTTGCTGTTTAATAAGATTTAAAAATTAATTCTGACATGAAATAGTATCAAAAGCCTCAATGGTCTAATGGCTATGACGCTAGCCTGTCGCGCTGGAGACCCGGGTTCGATTCCCGGTTGGGGCGTTTTATACCACAATATCAGTTAATTTAAATATATAAATTTCTAGAAAAGAGACATGGGACTATTTGATTTGTTTAAAAAATTAGCTAAACAGAACAAATTTGAAGAATCTGTTACTAAAAAACTTGCTTTTTCTGACATTGAAGATTGGATTAAAAATAAAATAAGAGAAAATGAACTTAAAGAAAAAGAAATCATTGATTCTGTTAAAAAAAGGATTGACTCATTTGATGGAGAACTTAAAGAGAAAATAATTGTTTTGGGAAACTTTGATGTTGAATCAAAAAAAGCACAAGATGAATTAAAATCTGCTGTAAATGAAGGCAGGAAAAAATACATTGAATCTCTAGAAAATTTTATGGAAAATTTAAACAATATTGAAAAAGAAGGTCTTGGAGAATTTATTTCTTATGTAAACAGTGTTTTTTTAAATTTTGATAAAAAATCACGTATGCATTATGAAAGAACAACTATTTTAATTGGAAAAGAGGCAGGAATTATAAGAGATAGTTTAAAGATTTTTTCAAAAGAATTGGCAAGAATTTTTGATGAGAATAAAAATACTGCAGATTTATCAAAGTCACTTGCTTTTATCAAATTAAAACTAAATCAAATAAACCAGCTTGATGAAATTCTTGAAGAAATTAAACAAAAAATAGAATCTCTAGAAAAAAAGACTATTGATAAAAAAGAAAGGGAAAGCAAACTTCTTGAAGAAATTGAAGAAATCAAGAAAGATTCTAGTTATTTAGATTATTTAAATGCCCAAGAAAAAATCAAACTTCTTGAAGAAGAAATTAAAACAGAGATTCAAAATTTAAGACAACTTATTGATTTTAAAGCCTTAGCTAATTTTTATCATATTTTTGAGAATGAAATGAATACCATAAAAGAGCATAAAGAAGATTTTGAGGTATCTTTTAGAAAAGATAATGGATTAAAAATTTTAAATCTACTAGAGAATTCTAAGTTAAACAACAATGAAATCTTAGAAAAAACAGAACATATTAAGACTAAAAAAGAAGAATTGAAAGAAAATAAACAAAAAACTATGGGGAATGAAACACAAAACTTAAACTCAGAAAAAACAAGGATAAGCAGGGAAATTGAAGAATTAATTATAGAAAAGGTGAAAGAAGAAAAAAGGCATGAGAAATTAAAAATAAGTAAAGAAGAACCAATTAGCATATTAAAAAAAGAACTATCTAAATTAAATGTTGAACTTATTTAAAAGAATAAAATTAATGTTTTTCTTAAAATGAATTAATCACTTCGTTCAATTTTGGAGTACTTATTCTATAGTGATAACATACCAAAAGATTTATAAATAATTTAAAATAGAATTCTACATGGTCTTGTAAGATTTTTGCAAGAATAGGGGTGATTGGAGATGGAAAATGAAAGATATTCCAAAATTTATTGGGTTAACCCCTATCAAAGACAGAACTTACACCTTAAATCAAAAAGGATTAAGAAAAAATAGTTGTGAATACATTGTTCTTCACTCAACTGGAAAACAAAGGTTTGCAGATGTTTTAGGTTGTCATCTAAATAATGGTTGGGATGGAATAGGGTACCATCTTTTTATTTCTTCAAAAAATAAAGTATTTCAAGGGAGACCCTTTAATCTAGAGGGTGCCCATGCCCTGGGTTTTAACACAAACTCTTTGAGTTTATGCATTTATTCAAATAACAGTCTTCCAAATAAAAAAACCATTAAAAAAGGAAGGGAAATACTCAAAGGATTACAAAAACACCATCCTAATTCAAAGATAATTCCACATACTTTAGCACAGATTATTTATAATAATAGACTTTTAAGAAACGCCAGTTTGGATTTTCAATTTCCAGAAGAAATAGACGTAGCAAAAAAAGGCAGATTTGAAGAAATAAAATTAGAGATGACTAATTTAATAAATAAGTTAGAAAATTCAAAATATGAAACCCTTAAAAAACATTTAAAATGGTTTAAAAATTGTCCAGGAGAAATGTTTTATTATTTTATATAAAAATGGTAGAAAGATATATAGGAATAGAAAATGAATTAATCAGTTTTAAAAGGGAGGAAAAGATAAATGCAGGAGAATTTTTTTCTCATTTAAAAGAAGATTCAGATTATGAAAAAACAGAGTCTTCAATTAGAACAACTACCGGCCATGGATATTATGTTGATGGTAGCGAATTAGAAATATTAACCCCTCCAGTAGCAATTAATAAGGGTTTTGCTACGAGATTAACTGATTTACTTATGATTGGGAGGGAAAAAGTTATAAAATCAACAGAAAATATAAAACATACTAATTATTCTATGCATTGGAACATAACAAACACAAATAAAAGGACCAACTATCCCCCTATTTTTCGTGAAGGAATAGTAGTTCCATTTCATTTATTTGGTCTAACCCCTTTATCTAATGGTCTTAAGGTTCAATTAAAAGGTGAGCCCAATAGTAGATATGAAATTCGTGGTGATTCGTTAGTTAATGAAAATCAAATAAAAGCAACATCCTTACTCATCGGAGCATATTCTTATGCAATTGAAAAAGACAATAAAACTCCCTTGCCACTAAGGGAGAGATGGCGAAGTGACGAAAATGCTTTATTTTTACCTGATGGAAGACATGATCAAGTGAGTATTTTTTATGATGGTTCTCAAAAAGAAATTCCAGTTCAACAATATCTAGAACTATTTTATCATTGGATTAAACCTTTTGTTTCAAAATTAGGAACTAAAAAAGAAATTCAAAATTTAGAAGATTTTATTTCAGGAAGCGCAAGATTAGAATTTGATGATTTCAAATATTTTGCAGATTTATGGGGGAACGGTTGGAAAAACCAAGGGGTTTATTTACCCTTTAATATAAAAAATTCCACTAGGCCAAATCAAGTTTTAGAATCAACCGGGGAAAGGGGGCTTCCTTTAGAAGGAAAACTTCTTGGAGAAATTGTAAAAAAATGTGAAATCAAACTAATTGACTGGAGTTTCTTAAAAATAAACACAGAAAAAGGTCAAAAAGAAATTCAGGGAATAGAAAATATATACGCTTTTGCAAATAAATTAAATCCAGATTTACCTAAATTTAAACCAGCTTATAATCCAGAAGAGAACATAATTCCTAATAAAATAAGAATAGATAAAATAAAAAATATCTTGGAATATAATCCAAATAAAGATAATTCATTGAACTTAGAATCCAATAGATTTGCAATAATTAAAAGACACCTAACTCCTGATTTTAAGGGTGGAAGAATTGATAAACTCTTAGGTAAGGCATTGATTTGTCTTTTAACAGGAACTTTGTTAGGTTGGGCAGGACAATGTACATATCATCAAATTGATGAAAACAAAAAAGCCGATTCTATAATAAAACAAGAAAACCCAATTTCATCCCAACAAAATCTTTATGATTCAGAATTAAAAGATTTAAATAAGAAAAAGGAGAACCCAAATGCCCGGTAAAATAATAAAACAATTGTCTTTTGGAAAAAATAAAAAAAATATAGGAACGCTCGGTTTAAAAGGGTTGATTTTTTTAGTTGCTTGTGGATTATTTTCAGACGCGATGATAAAAAGATGGGATAATCATTTAAATCACAAAACAGAAAGGGTGCTTGAAAGAATTATTCAAAAAGATATCAAAGGATATGCAAACAATTTCATTTTTGAAACCTTGAAAAAAAATCCAAATATGATAGATAGACTCCCTAATGAATATCATGTGTTAAAAAGATTAGATAAGGTGGTTTTTGGAGAAGAAAGCACAAAAAAAGAAAATCCAAAAGATTTAGAAAGGAAATTAATAATAGAAAGCGAAAACAGGATCGCATTTTCTGATAATCCAAATAAACCTTATTTTAGTGACTCTAGCATAGAAAAGGGCTCGTTCTGGATTTCTGAGATAAATTCTATATTTGACCCTTCACAAGGCACACTTTATAAAATAAATGAAAAAGATCAAACTCTAGAAAAATTCATTGATAAAGTTAAGCAAATTTCTATTTTATCTGATGAAGCTTATTTTATTCAGGGCACGAATTTATTTAAAAGAGATAAAGAAGGAAGAATTACTAAAGAATATGAAGGGAAAAAAGATATTAAATTCTACAAATTAAATAACACCCCTTTTGGAGTTCTTTTCGAAAAAGGTGTTACTTCTATTTTAATAAATAGCTCTAATCAAGAGAATGCAAATGAATTAGGGTCCGTAGTTTCAAAGATTTTATTAAACATGGAAAAATTTAAACCAGATCTTTACACAAAATTAATATATAATGAAGAAAAAATATATA
>DATKUW010000076.1:0-10989 GCA_035530435.1 Bacillota bacterium | reverse complement strand
GAAAAAATATAAGGCAGAAAAACTCATAACAAGAGAAAAACCAATTGAAGGGAAAAAAACCGACCCTGCCCATCCTTCAATTTATCCAACTGGAGATTTCAAAAGTTTAGAAAAAAATGAAGAAAAAATTTATGATTTAATTGTCAAGAGATTTCTATCTCTTTTCATGGATGATGCTGTTATTGAAAACAAAAAAATAACCTTGAATGTTGAAAACATCCTTTTTGTCAAAAAGGGCTTCTCGATAAAAAAGAACTCTTGGCTTCAGATTTATCCTGTAAAAATGCAGGAAAAAGAGATTCCTGATGTCAAAGGAGATGTGAAAATCATCGATTCAAGAACAGAAGAAAAAGAGACCCAGCCCCCAAAAAGATATACTCCTGCTTCTATGATTTCTGAGCTAGAAAAAAGAAGTCTTGGAACCAAAGCAACTCGATCTAGTATTCTCGAAACTCTTTATAATAGGGGTTATGTCCAAGGACAGAGCATAAAAGCAACCCCACTAGGAACCTCCTTAATTGAAACTCTTGAAAAATACTCCCCTATAATAATTGATGAAGAGCTTACCAGAAAATTTGAAAAAGAAATGGAGGCAGTTTTACAGGATAAGAAAGATTATCAAAAAAGGGAAGAAAAAATTATTGAAGAAGCTAAAAAAACAATAAATAAAATATCTGAACAGTTTAAGAAAAAACAGGAAGAAATAGGAAAAGAGATTTCAAAAGCAAACGATAAATTCAGAGAACAACAGAAAGAAGAGAATAAACTCAACATCTGCCCTGTTTGCAAAAAAGGGAGCTTAGGAGTTTCTTATTCCTGGAAAACAAAAAGATATTTTGTTGCATGTGGTGCTTATCCTGAATGTAGAAACACCTACAGTGTGCCCCCTAATTCTCTGATAAAGAAATCAAACAAGATCTGTGAAAAATGTGGTTTCCCAACTTTGATATCAATCCGAAAAGGAAAGCGTCCATGGGAATTTTGTTTTAACCCAGAATGTGAAACAAATAGGGAAAGGCTTGAGGCTTATAGAAAGAAAAAAGAGGGGAACACCTAAAAATTAATAAATCCTTTTTTCTTTTATTTGTTATGAAGAAAAAAGTTGTGCAAGATGAAAAATTTTATAAATTCTTTGAAGGAGATGCCGAGACTTTTTGGATAGATAAAAGAAGAGGAACTGGCAAAATTTTAACACATTTTCTAAAGAATAAAGGAACATTGATAAATTTAGAAACAATTGAGAAAATATCTGGATGGAAAGATTCTAAAAAACAAATGAGGGGATATTTAATGCCCATAATTAATAACTGGTCTCCTTATAAAATTGAAAGAATAAAAGAAGGTGAAAGAATAGAATATAAATTAACTAGTGAGAAATAATCTTATAGAAAGAAAAAAGAAAGTGAAGAGCAATAAAAAACTAAAACCACTTTCCCAAATTTGTCTGGGTTTTTAAATTTTCAAGCAATCGGCTTTTTCTAAAAACTTTTTCAGGATTAAATCCAAATTTTATCATTCCGATTTTTTTTGAGCTATTAATAATTTCATTCATTTCAACAAATTCTAATTTTCTATGAGCCAGAGCTTTTCTTACACTTTCCCTCACAACCCAGACACCAAGAGCTGCCCAATAACTCGGAAGCTCTATTCTTATTGCTAAAACAGAAGCCTGCCTTTTTATTTTTTCAAGATACTCTAAAATAGGAAGTCTTGATGCATAATAACCTCCTGCTGTATTTGAGGCATAATCTTTTCTTCCACCATATCCTTCGAAATCTGTTGCAGCTTTTATCTCATTTGAAGAATTCCATGAACTTCCGGGAAGGTAAAGTTCAAAAAGTTCATAACTCCAGACATTTGGGAAAAACATTATTAGATAAGCATTTCCTAGAAATTCCCCAAAAAACATCTCATAGTTTTCAATCCATTTATAATCTTTAATTTTCTCAAAAAGCTTTTTTCCAATTATATCGTCTGTCGCAGTAATGCTCCATCTCGTTGGAACAAATCTTTTGTCTTTTTTCAGACCGAGAACACCTATACTCAAAATTTTGCTAAGAGTATATTCATCAAATTTATTTTTATAAAGATATCCAATTCCTTCTGAAGACTTTATCTCATCATTAATTACCTTATCAAGCTTTCTATCTATTTTCACATTGCTTGTTATTTTTGCTTTTTTTAATGGTGCTGCCATCCCTTGAGGCAACAAAACCCTGTCTTTTTTCACCCCGGTACCAATTTTTTTCTCTAGTTCTATCTCAACATCAACTGGTTTTGAAGAAAGTGCAAGCTCCTGAGCTATCTTAACAAATTTATTATTTGCTGAACGAGAATCTGTCACTTTTGACTGAAATCTTGAATTCAAAAGATTATTTCTCAGATTGACCACCTCTTTTATATGAAAATTATGTTTTGCCCAATATTTTGAGTCATCATAAACCCATGCATTCTCATCTTTTTCAAGCGGACTTAAAATTCCAACATTTACCAAAGGATATTTCAGTTTAGAACCAACAAATACACTTGGTGGAGAATTTGTATTCAGTTCTGAGATTTTATCAAGGTCCTTATACTTAAATTTTATCTCCGCTATCTTTTTTATAACTTCAAACCTGATATCTGCCATAAAAACTCTAAGAAACAGAAGTTTATATTATTTAAGAACCACCACAAAGTTGCTCAGTTTTTAGCAATCAAAACCAGCGTTTTTTAAATATGCCCTTATCTCTAATTTCAAAAATTAATTCTTTTTGAGGCATACTTCTGTGTTTTAGGAGAATTGCCCTTTTTTTACCGTTTTCGTTTTTCAATTCAATTATTGTTTTGCTCCAATATTTAAATAAATCTCCCCCCACAATATTTGCTTCTGGTTTAATTTTCTTTTTCCATTCCTCTTCTGACAAAAACCCATGATAAACCTGATTTGTGATTAAAATAGGGATGTTCTGTTTTCTGGAAATTTCCGCAAGAACCCTCATTTGTTTTGCAACTTCTCTGTTAACTTCTTTAATTTTATCCTCATCTTTGGACTTAACTGCATCACCAAGTTCTAATCGATAAAGCATAGCCATTCCATCCACAACTATTAATCCAATATTTCCTTTTTTCACTTTATTAAGAAGTGTAATGAAGGTCTTTTTTTGTTCATCGAAACTTGTAGGATTTAAGAGTAAAATGTTCTTCAGTGTATTTTCATATTCTTCACCAGCGATTTGCCGAACTCTTTCAGGAGAAAAACCACCTTCTGTATCTATAAAAATAACTTTTTTTTCTTTTTTGGCCTGGCTACATGAAGCTAAAAGAACAAAATTCGTTTTTCCACTTCCAGGAGGGCCTGCAATCATAGTTATTATTCCTTTTTCATATCCTCCATAAAGCCACTTATTCAGGTCAAAGCTTCCTGCAGAAATTTTTTCAATGTGCATTTTATAAAAATTACAAAATTTTAAAATTAATAAGGATTATTGTGATAAGGATTATTCAAAAATATAAAATTTTTGAAGTGCCCAGCTTTTTTCAAGTTCCATACGTTGTCTTGCTTCTTCTGTTGATATTTCAATAAGATGAAAGCTTTTTTGTTCAGAATCATGAAGTCTAAGTTCACCTTCTTCATTAAGGATTAGTTTTAAATTAACAGCACTTTGATTAGGCATATGGACCTCATAAATATTTTCTTCGTTTTCAACTCCAGCATGTTTAAAAGTATATGGATTAAGAACCACGTCTCTGTAAGGAGTGCTCAATTTTTCAAGCCCCCTAAAAGAAGTATTTACTTTTATAACTCTTCCAAATTTTTCACCTTCCTCCAAATTAAAATACCTAATCATAAAGAGAATACTAAATAACCATTTAAAAATAAACCTATTGTCAGAAATATATTTTTAAGATTATTTCATAGCTGAAAAATCTTTCTCAATTTTATCTAAATCTTTTGTAATTGCTGTAATTGCATCACTAATCGCTTTTTTTACTGTCTTTCCCTTTACTTTCACGTTGAGTATTGCTTTTTCTGAAGGGTGTTCTCTTTTCCATGCTGCAAAAGTGACTGAAGGGTCTTTGTTGAGATAAACCCTAAGAAGTTCTGTTGTTGTGAGATTTCCGATATGCATCTCAATTTCGTCTTTTGAACTTTTTAAAACATCTATTTCCATAATAAGAATTTATTATTTTGATTTATAAAACTTCTGCTTCTTCTGCATCTTTTTTCTGATTTTCTTCTAAATCTTCGCTTGGTTTTTCACTCTCTTCTTTAATCTTTTTTAAGTCAGATATTGTTAAATCCTGCAGCATTTTCGCGTCAAATTTTAGTATTCTTGCAGGAGACTTTTCCTGAATTTCCAGAATTTTGGCTTTAGTCCTGTCTTTTATTATTTTTATTCCGAGAAAGCTCTCAAGTTTATTCACAAGCCTGTAGTCGTCCTCTGGAAGAATTCCTTTTTCTGCCATTTTTATTGCAGCTGTTGATTCTGAAATTTCCTCTGCCAATTGCTCTTGGGTTATTTTTTTTAGTCTTCTTGCCCTCATAAGAATCCAGTGAAAATTATCAACAAGGTCAGGCCTTGGCTTTGTTTCCTGAGAAACTCTTCTTTCATAATTTCTGTCTGCAATTTCCTTTAAAGTAGTCTCTATTTTGGTTTCTTCAGGATTTTTTTCAGGTTCTCTGGGGTAAATAATTATTGGTCTTTTTTCAGATTCCTTAAGTTGAAAGGTGGTTGGTCTTCTCAAAATAGGCATATCTTCTTTTTCAGAACAAGCCTCACAAACCTTTACAATTTCTTTTAAAGATATGACGTCCAAGAGCCTTACATTCCTTTCAGATAATCCACAAACAGAGCATTCCATAAAAATCTAAGCCACAATTTGCTTTTTAATATTTGTATTAAAAAAGATATATTTTAAAATTAAGAGATTTTTGTTTTCTATTCAAAATATTTTCTTAAATCATCCACAGAACCGATTTGTGAAATAACTGTTTCATCAATAATCACTACAGGATATTTCTGAATGTCATACATTGAAAGTAAAATGTTCAGGGATGTTAAATCGCTATCTGCAGCTATCGGAATGAGGATAATTTTATCTTGCATGTCTTGTTTTAGATCAAAAAGAATTTTTTCCCATACTCTATTGGTTGCTTTTATTGTAAGATCCTCTGTTTCATATTCATAAAGATAGATTACAGAAGAAACATTCTCTTTACATTTATTAGGAATATTTATAAAATTTATCCAAAGGAGAGTTCTCAAAAGATCGTATTTCTTATGCATAACTTTTAAGGCTTCGGTTAACTTCCCTGACTCCTCATATTTTTCAAGCACATATGCTTCTTCATAGATCCTATTTGCGAATTCTATATTTTGATCTATAAGAACTTCGCAGTCAATAGAACCTGTACCCATAATATCTGTGAGTTTAGTAAGGGCAAAAGAATCCATAAGAAAAACCTCTGACATGACATAATAATCATTAACTTCATCCAATTTTCCCCCTTCATATAAGATTCCTAAAAAAATTCCTGCCACAAAAACAACTACTGTTAAAATCAATGCCTGCCAAAAGACGCTTTTCGTATTTTTTTTCATCTTACCAAGATCTTTCTTTTTTCAAATATTTAAATATTGATGTTATCAAAATAAAAGGATAAGCGAGCAAATAAACAAACGAATATATCAAAATGTTAAGTAGGTTGAGCCTTTTAAATTCTTTTTCTTTTATAGATGAGAGTGCCAAAAGTGTGAAGGTTAGACTAAGAAGAAGAATTGAGGTTCCAAAAAATATAAGGATATTAGGAGTAAGATTTATCTCTCTTAAAGTCAGAATAGCTGTTTGTGCCCCTATAGAATATTTCGTGATAAGAAAATGAACAATGAATAATCTTATTCCCCTATAAACCAAAATTCCTATTCCCAAAAGTCCAAGTATCCAAGACACTATGAAAAAGGGTAAAACAAAACTCCCTAGAATTCCTTTTTTCGCAAAGGTTTTTTTGTATTTAGTTATGGTTTGAATACCACCTATGTTCCATCTTATTCTCTGAGCAAACCACATCTTAAACCTGCTAGGCGCAACTGTGTGTGTTTTTGAAGGAACACTCATTTCAATTTTATATCCTTTAAAAAGAAAGTGCCATGTTATTTCAATATCTTCTGTAAGATTGGCCTCATCAAACCTTCCCACATCATCAAAAGCACTTTTTCTATATATTGCTAAAGGTCCTGGAGTGACATAAATCGCACCTATAAATCCCAAAAGTTTTCTTGTAAATGCAATTATCCTATATTCTATTGACTGCAATTTCTCAATAAACGTTTTTCCTTTTTTAACAAGAATAGAAGATGTTACAGAAGCCATTTTTTTATCATCAAAAAAACCTATCATATTCCTTATAGCATCTTTTTTAGGATAAGAATCTGCATCAACAAAACCAATAAGGTCTGTATCTACAAATTTTGCCCCATAATTTTTTGATCCACTAGCCTTTCCTGTATTTTTTGGAGTTTTCAGAGCCATGACCTTCTCATATTTTTTTGCATATCCCTTTATAATTTCATAAGAATTATCAGTACTACAATCATCAACCACAATTATTTTTTTAAGTCCCTTATAATCTGAATTAAGAACAGCCTCAATTGTTCCGCCTATATCTTCTCCTTCATTATAACACGGAATTACTATACTCAAAGAATAGTTCTTGGTTATTTCTGGAATAGAATAAAAACTTTTTCTGTTTTGTACATAAATCAAAAGAAAAAGAAAAAGAAGATAAAAAGCTATAAATGAATAAACAAGGTAAATTATTGTTAATAATTCAGGCATTTTTGTTTAAAGCTCCTCCCTCAGAAATATTGAAATAATTGTAAAAATCTGTATTTAAACTTAATTCATAAGTACGTCCTGTTTTTTTCTTTCTTAATAGTCCCAGTTCAGAGAATTTTTTTATGTGTTCATAGGCCTTGTTTCCTCTTATCTTTACCATCACAGATTGCTTTATTGGCTGTTTAAGAGCAACTATTGCAAGAGTTTCCTGTTCTGCTTTTGAAAATTCAGGAGACCCTGTTGCTAGCTTGTTAATCAAATAATAATATTCCTGTTTAACATCCATTTTCCACATATCATTTTTTTCAATAATCCGAATTGCAGAATCAGCACCATTATATTTTTTCTCAAGCTGCTCTAACAAATCTCTTATTACAACTGGATTTAAATCAGAAAACGAGATTAAATCCTGCATATTGAGAAATCTTCCTGAAATAAAAAGTACTGCTTCTATTTTTTTCAAGTCTTCTCTCTCGTCACTCATTTTCAAACCTTAAATCTCAAAATAGAACCAATTCCGCCCATATTGTAAAACTGCTCCCCTTCAGAAGTTTCTATTGAGATTGTTTTTACTTCAGCACCTGTATTTTCAGCCATTTCTGTTAGTTTTTTTACAAGAGGCTTTAAAAGTTTTATAGATAAATAAAGAATTTCTACAGCCCCTACCTCAAGAGCCCTTATACTGTTCCTCTCTCCAAGAAAGGTTTTCTCAGGATTTTCCCCAAGATGTTGGAAAAATTTTTCAATATCTTTTTTTTCCAACGTTCTCTCATGATTTACCAAAAGGTCTTGTGATTTTTCAACAAGTTCTTTAAAACCTGATTCTGAAGCATCCCCTATATCAATTTTCCCAAGGACTTTTTCTCTGAGTCTTGCAAGCATATATTCTCCTTCTAAAAATTCGTCTTTCGTTGGCACAGGTCCTCCGATAATAATCCCTTTTAACTTAGGCATATTAAAAAATATTTTTTTCATCTCTTCTGCAATTCTTTTATAAAAATCTTTCGTAAGGCCTTCTGTAATTCTATGAAATCTCTGGCTAGACTGACCTCCTGCCCTTACCTTACTAGGAATTCCAGAGGTCATTTTTTGAAGAGTTTCTATTCTTTTTCCTTCAAGAACCCCAAGAGTCGCTTCTTTTCTATCCATAACCAAAAGACCAAATACTTCAGAAACCTCAAGCATTTCCCTCAAAGGATCAAGCACAAATTCTTTATCACATCTATAAAGTCTGCTTTTTATAGGTGAAAGAGGTTCTATAGCCCACAACTGCAGGTCTTGTTGCCCTTCTATTTTTGAGATATTTCCAGAAAAAAGAGCAAGCCCATTTTCAGGAGTTCTTTTTAGAGTTTTAAGTTCGCGAATGAGTTTTTCCAAAGCATCAATAACATTTTTCTTAGTTGCGCTGGATTTAATATTTTTTGCAGTTGATTTTTCTGCCTCGAGTTGTCTTTGCACAGAATTCACATCATATCCTGCAGGAATATAAACTGTAACAAGCTCGGTATGTCTTCCCTTATATTCCTCGAGTTTTTCTAAAATCTCTACAAGTTCTGTTCTACTCATTTCTGTCATATAAATTCAACCTTAAACTTCCCTGTTTTTATTTCTTTAGCATTTGTAACAGCTTTCAAATCATCAAAAAATGCTGTTTTCAAAAGAGTATAATCTGCATCAGACAACGTAACAATACATTCTGCATTCATTGATTTTTTAGCTTTTGTTTTCTCTTGTCTTATCTTAGAAATAATTTTAATAAAAGAGTCCCATTCTTTACCTTTTTTCATTTTTATAGATTCAGGCCATTCACATAAATGAATACTTTTTGTTTTTTCATGACTTTTATAATGTGTTTGATAAAGTTCCTCTGTGATAAAAGGTGTTATAGGGGAAATCAATTTTAATATCATTAAAAGAGATTCATAAAGTGCATATTCAGCAGATAGTTTCTCATTACCTTTCCCTTGATAAACTCTTTTCTTAACCATTTCTAAATAATTATCACAAAACATCTTCCAGAAAAAATGTTCAATTTTTCTTTTACCCTCGGCAATATTATATTTTGAAAAGTTTTCTTTAACTTCATTAACTAAATTAAAAGTCTCTTGTAAAAAGAGTTCATCAACAGCTTCTAACTTCTTAGGTTTTTTAGGTTTTGTTTTTCCAACATTCATAAAAACAAAATTAGAAGCATTCCATAATTTATTCAAAAATTTCTTTCCGGCAACAAGTTCATTTTCATTAAAAGGTAAATCACTTCCAAGACTAGCACTTCCAACCCAATATCTTAAAGCATCTACATTATATTTTTTAATTAATTCATCAGCCCAAACAGCATTTCCTTTACTTTTTGACATTCCTCTTCCTTTTGCATCTAAAACAAAAGTATTTATCACAACATCTTTCCAAGGAATTCTATTGAATAACAAGTGACTTTTCAAAATAGTGTAAAAAGCCCAAGTTCTGATAATATCATGAGATTGTGGTCTTAAAGACATCGGAACTATTTTTTTGTAAAGATTTGGTTTTTCTAACCATCTACTTGAAACTTCAGGAGTATTGCTAGAAGTCATCCAAGTATCTAAAACATCTGTATCAGGAATGGTTTCTTTTCCACATTTACCACATTTCTTAGCTTTTTCCATAGGATCAAGAGGTAATTCTTTTTCATCAGGAAGAATTATTTTATCACAATCTTCACAATACCAAACAGGAATAGGAACACCATAAAATCTTTGCCGAGAAATAATCCAATCCCAACCAAGATTCTCTGTCCAATTTTCAAATCTTTTCCTCATAAAATCAGGATACCATTTAATCTCCCTTCCCCTTTTAATTAAATCTTTTTTATATTTCAAAGTCTTGATAAACCATTGTTTCGCAATAATATATTCAACAGGAGTTCCACATCTCCAACAACTTCCAACAGTTTGTTCTGAAGGTTCTTGTTTTTTCAACCGACCTGTTTCTTTTAAATTTGTAATAATTCTTGCCCTAGCTTCTTCAAGCTTCATTCCTTCATATTCATCTGTATTTTCATTCAAGGTTCCATCTTTATTCAAAATATTTCTAAGTTCTAACTTATACCTTTTCCATTTCTCTATATCTGCATTATCCCCAAAAGTACAAACCATCATAGTACCTGTCCCAAATTCAGGGTCAACACTTTCATCAGCCATAACTTTAACTTTATAATTAAATAAAGGAACAAGAACTTCTTTTCCAATTAAAGATTTATTTTTCTTATCCTTAGGATTAACAAAAATGGCAACACATGCAGGAAGAAATTCAGGCCTAGTTGTAGCAATATTTATCTTTCCTCCTTCAGCAAGATCAAAATCAATATAATTAATCTTGGTTTTTCTTCCAAGATCTTCAACTTCTGCTTGAGCTAATGCTGTTTCATGATGAGGGCACCAAATAACAGGCTCTTTAGATCTATAACAATCTCCTTTTTTAACTAATTTCAAAAAAGCTGTTTGTGAAACTTTTTGCGCTTCTGGAGAAATAGTTGTATACAATAAATCCCAATCATAACTATGCCCTAATTTCTTAAATACATTTTCAGTATAAACTTTTTCAATTTTTTCACTTTCTTTTAAACAAATCTTTCTAAACTCAGCCCTATTTGTCTTAGATTTTTGAATTCCTAATTTTTCTTCAACATATTTTTCAGTAGGAAGACCATTATCATCATATCCAGGAGGGAAATAAACATTTCTTCCCATTTGCCTCATAATTCTAGCAATTATTTCAAATTGAGTATAACTTAAGGCATGCCCAACATGCAAATGTCCTGCAGATGCATAAGGCGGTGGAGTATCTATACTATAGATTTTTCCCTTCTTCTTACCATCAAATTTATAGATTTTTTCTTTATCCCAGAATTTTCTAATTTTTTCTTCAACTTCTTGCGCGTCGTAGTGTTTCATCAATATTGATAATATAATAACTTTTAAAAACTATTTGAATTTAGCTAAAACATGGCAAGCGATAATAAGATTCAGATGCCTGCTGGATTTGGCGGGCTGATGAGATTTGATGAAGAATTTAAAAGCAAAATCATGATAAAACCGATTCATGTAATCGGACTTGTAATTTTAATAATGGTCTTTAGAATAATTCTGACCTTTATATACTAAAATGATAGGCGGTTTAGGTGGCTTAAGC
>DATKUW010000075.1:0-5071 GCA_035530435.1 Bacillota bacterium | reverse complement strand
CTGACAGGGATAATGAAGATTTACTTAGAGAAGCGACTACCGAAGTTCAAAAAAAATACCCTCATTATAAAATAAAACCTGAATGGAACTAATAGCCAAAAACCTTAAATACTACTATATACTAATATAATATGCCGATTGCGAAGGTTCATGTGGATCTTCCTCCTATGGAGTAATTCCAAAATCGGAGGGGAAGTTTTAAAAGGCAGCTTCCCCTCCAACCCTAACAAAAAGGTTTTTTAAAAATGGTTGAAAAAGATTTAAACTATACAGTCGTTCTTCCAATCCACAAACACAGTAAAGCAAGGCTCTTATACATTCCAACAAACCTAAAAAAGCTAATACCTGAAAACGCTTCTTTAATAGAAGTTGAATTAAAAAGAGTGATCGCTTGAATGCTTGTAGATCTACAAGATGGAATAGAGGGAATTAAAACGGATAATCTTTTACATGAAATGTTTATGCTGCACAAGCACTAAAACAATTTCTAGTAACAGATGTGATCGCTTTAACTCCCTCTATTTCGCCAAAAAAAGCTGATGCAAATGATACACAAAACCTTCTTTGACATTCCAATAGTAAACTATTCATTCGGCCTTATTGTAATAAGAGAAAAAGGAATTTCACTAAGAATACTAATCGTAAAAAAGCCAGATGCAAAAACGCTTGGAATCACATCCTACTGCAAAAACGGCCACCATGTCCTACTATTTGACTTTGATGGAAACAGCTTAGAAGAAGTATTTTTTCAAATGAAAACAATTCAAAAATATTACAATCTCCCAGACATCTACCTATTTGAAAACGACACAGAAAGATCATTTCATGCCATCTGCCTTGCAAAAATGCCACTATTCAAAGCAATTGAAATAATTAGCCAAACAACAGCAGACAAGTCCTTCAAAAAAGCCCCTTTAAGATATCCTCTTAGAAGATGGGTTTTAAGGGTAGAAAAAAAGGGAAAACGCAAAAAGCCAAAGTTTTTATTAAAGTTAAAAGGTAATAATAACAAATACAAGCAAAGCAACCCTCACAGGCTGTTCTTGCAAATGAACTATGGAATAAAAATTTCAAAGAAGGGATTTGATAATGAAAAAGAACTTGACTTGTTTGAATACTACACAGCAAACAGAACCGAATAACCCAGAAGATTATTATCCAGAAGAAGAAGATTGGCCAGATGGTTTCTAAGATGATTTAAATGGTTGAATACGATTTTACAAGAATCTGGAAAGGAGTAAACAAAAAAGTAGATATGGATAAAGTCATGAAATATAAAACAAAAGAAGGCCAGTTAAAAAAGTTCAGGCAAGAACTAGAAAAGCTTCAACAACCTGCAAAAAACCTTTCAAAAATGCAAACAGGAAACCTTTCAGAACTTTACTCAATATCACTTATAAACGAAGAAAGAACCCTAAAAGAAAGAATTGAAAAAATAAAAGGAAAAAAACTCTTATCAACTGCTGACAGAAAAAACCTTAGAAAATACGAAAACCTTAAAAGAATCAAAGAAGAAACAGAGGATAGAGAAATAACACAGGCCAGAAAAATAGTCAGAAAGATAGAAACAGAAGAACTTATAACAAGAAAAATAGAAGTTTCAAGAAAAGTTTCAGAAAAAAAGAAGAAAGGCAGAGGCCGAAAACCAACAAAAAGAAAAAAGCAAATAAATGTATTCACTAAAAAGAAAACAGTCCAAGGTAAAACAAAACCGTTTGATTCTTGGGGAGAGATTTCAACAAAGAAAGGCAACTTCTGGATAATTTCACCAGTAAACAAGGAAACAGGGGCTTTTAGGGCAAGAGATAAAGAAACAGGCCGTTTTACCAAACCTTGAACCAAAAAGTATTTATTAAAAGAAAACGAATATTAATTGCATCAGCTTTCTGATAACTTGTTCAGGAAGGTTCAAAGGGGAGGGTTCACCCCTCCCTTTTATCACCCCTTAAAAATCTTTTTATTAATTGAAACAACGCCAAGAATTTTGTTAATTAGTATTTTTCCACAATCACATTTGAAGAAAACAAGATCTTCAATGCTTCCAATTCTTGCATTCTTTCTTCCACATTTAGGGCATGGTATAATGCTTCTTATTGTTTTAGGCCATGCTCCTGTTCCAACCATAAAATAATACTGAATGATACTATTTTTATTGTTATGGAAAAGATTAAATAAAACCTACCTGTAATATATTTGGTTTTAATGCAATTATTTAAATCAAGAGGCCGTTCAAAACTTAGATCTAAAGGCAAAGGCGGTTCAAAAAGTGTGGTAAAGAAAAGAAAACATATCCTTGCAAAAAGAACAGCAGTAAGGATTGGAATAACATCAGCAGGAATTGCTTTAGGTGGAGCTTTTGCAGCAGGAGGATTTGCAGGAATTGCAGGGGCAACAGTTGCATCCAATGTAGCAGGGTTTAGCATGGGGCTTTTAGGATCTCAACACTTGGCAAACAGGTATTTAAAAAGACACAAACTTACATTAAAAAAATCAAAAGGGATAATTAAGAAAAGAAATACATAAAGAAAACAAAGGCCAGAAAAAAACACATTATCAAAAAATATAAAAAGAAGATTATTTTTCCATCATCCTTTAAACGAAATTCTTCATTAATTTCATTCATAATAGAATTAACTTCTTCCTCATTCATTTCCTTTTCACTCATTCCTTGTTTTCACTCCCATATCAAATCTTGAAATGATTTGCAAAAAGTTTACTCTTTTGTATTTTTTTGGCATTCCATATATTTTGACTAGTTCTCTTGCAGCTTGTTTTGATGGCATAGTGTGAGCAAAAAAGTCCTCTGCTTCTTTGTTTAGAACAATTCTTGTAGTATCTTCAATAATGTTTTCTATTGGAAGGGCAACAATTATCTTTTTTGCCCCAATTTTCTTGAAATTGTTTAAATGTTCTTGGAGTTCTTGAGAATTATACATATGTTCTAAAACATTTAGGGCAAAAACTACATCAACTCCCTTTAGTTTTCTGTAATCTTTTACATCACTCCAAGCAGAAACGATATCAAAGCCTACATATTTAACCCCATTAGGAACATATTTCTTTAATTCTTGTTGGTAACTGCATCCAAAGTCAAGAATCTTTTCATTCCCTTTTAGTTCAGCTAGGTTTACAACTTCTTTGAGAATTTTTGTATTATACCACTTCATGATCCTGCTTTTGTAATTCATCTGATCAAGATTTTCGTTTCCTCTTGAATCCATTTAAACCACCTCAATGTTCCTTTTTTCCAATGCCAAATATAAAAAATTACTGTAAAAATGCATGAAAAATAAAGATTGTAATAGCTGGTAAATCCTACAAAAAACAAGGCCATTCCACACATGATGCCAGATAAAACTGTTTTCTTTTTCTCCATGTTAAAAAGGGAAGCAAAGAAAATAATCATCCAACCAGTTGAAACAAGATTTACATGAAAAGCAATTGCCCTTCCAATCATATAAGGAGAAAACCCGAAGATAAGGCCAGAAATAAAAGCAGCGTGTTTTGACCTCAAAAACATTCTTGCAAACAAATAAGTTGTTGCTGAAGCAAACCAAATATTAAAAATGAGGTAATAATTGTAAGTTGCAAGAACCCCAAAAATTTTAGAAAAAAATGGCAAAACAAAAACAAAAACAGGCTGATAAGTTCCCAAATTGGTAAGAGAACCACCAAAAGGAGCATTTAAATTATAAGTCATAACATCCCCCGCCCTATCAACATACTCATTTCCAACAAAAGTAATAATTCCAACATCACCACCCAAATGACCTAAAAAAACACCACTTGGATTTAAAACAACAGGAAGAAAAAAAACCATTGTAATTAAAGCATATATCAGAGGAGAAATTAAATCATTTTTATCTAACATATTCATCATTTCCCTCAACCAATTTTCTTCTTTTCAAAATATCCTTCTTTGAAATCCTGAAACAATTTAACCTTATAGCCACAATTATCCACCTTTTAGAAAGGCCTATACCATCTTTTCATCTCTTTTCTTTCTCTTATCACAAATTTAAATCGGTTGGTATTTTTTAACAAAAATTCCAATCTAATCAAAGGGATTGAACTTCCAATCATCAACCCACCAATAAAAAGGATTAATGGAGAAGCGTTTATGATTCCAGCCATTGCAACAAAAGAACCACCCCACAAGAAAACCGTTGTTCCAAAAAGATAATCTTCAATCTCTTTCTGATGAAGCATTTCCTTTTCACTCATTTCTTTTTTTCACCTGCTTGTTTTTTACTTACTGTAAAGCAACGCATATATCCTGTAAATGGCACAGTATAAATTCCACAAACTGTTACAAAATCACAATTCTTAATTCTTTTTGGAATTTCATAAGTTAAAGTTAAAATAAGACCGTTTGGTTTGCATAAGCGTTCTGCTTCTTTAGTAAAAGCGTTTATTCCATAATAAACTTTTTCTGTTTCATAATACTTTTTTGCTAAAATCTTTGTGTATGGTGGGTCAATTATTATCCAATCAAAACTTTCAGAGGGTAATTTAGTGTCTTTTGCATCTGCTATTATTGTTGGATTTGTTTCAGGCCGTATGTCTACTTTTGTAGCTAGTTCATCTTTAACCATTCCTGCACAAAGATAGCATCTTTTTTCTCCCCACCAGCCCATTTCTTTAATCCATTTAAGAAAACCTTTTGGAAATACCCCTTTTATCTGGCCTTGTCCATTTACTCCAAAACATTTTGTTGTTCTATATACATTTTTCATTCCCTTTTTTCACCTGCCTGCTTTTTCCATTCTTACGCTTTTTATTTCAAAGGTGTTGCCTATTTTTAATCCAAAGGTAATATCTTCAACATCGTATTGCTCTTTTAAGGTTTTTATATCATTATTAAATTGTTCAGCTACATATTCCTTTGCTTCTTTGAATGTTCTGAACACAACAACATCATTTTGTTGTCCGTTCCAACCAATACCCATAGCAACAACATATACATTACTCATTCGCCTTTTTCACCTGCCTGATAAACTGTGTTATATTTGTTTTCTTGTATTTCCAAATCTTCCCAACAAACTTCTAAATCTTCCCAACATACATCAAA
>DATKUW010000074.1:0-2873 GCA_035530435.1 Bacillota bacterium | reverse complement strand
CTTTGAAACACATTTCTGATAATTCTTCTACTCCTTTCATTGTTCTATTCCATTCATTAAATGTTCTTCTTGCTTCATTTCTAATATATAATTCTTTATCTATCTTTTTGGTTAAACTTTTTTCCATAATTTACACCATAAAAAGGTTACTCACAAAATTTGTTTTTTAATCTTTTTCATTTTAATCGCTGGGAGCAAATCCTCTTATTGCATTTAATCTGTATTATGCGAAGTTGAGAGGTTTTTTATTGTATCTCTAAAGATGAAAAAGTTTGGAGGAATTATTTTATATGTATGTAATTCATATAACAATTTTTCCCAAACTTCTGTTTCATTCATTTTCAAAACCTCTCAATTTGTGAGCGTCAGCGAACGGACGCATAATAGACTTTTAGCGAATTGTCCATTATTCTTGGCGGATGAGTCGCTAAGACATTGTTTATGAATAATGTCTTGATAAATTTCTTTCATTTAATCGCCTCTAGTTTTTTTATTCTTGATTCTAAATTACCAACTGTTTCTGATAATGTTTGTATACATTCAATATTTGTTGTTATTGTATCAAAATTGTTTAAAAGCCGTTTGTCTATTTCCTGTGTGAATTTAATCCATTCAAGGAATGTTTGTGGTGACCTATCCGGAACATTTTCAAGCCATTTAGTTAAACTCTCGATTTTTGGCTCATTAATTTTGCTTTTTTGTTCTTCGCTCATCATTTCATACCATTGACAACCATAATTACCACAAACACCACATTTTTTTGGTTGAGCTTTTTCTAAAAGGTCAGGTGCAGGTTTCACGAGTTCAAAAGTTTCTTTGAAAAAATTTAAATCCATCATTCTATCTGGAGTTTCATCTGCTTTTATAATTTCAATCAATTTTAATTTTTTATCAATATTTGTAATTACCCAATCATCTGCTCTTTCGTAACATGATTTATGTCTTACAATATCTCCTTTTTTGAACATTTTATCCCTCAATTTTTCATATTCTTCTTGACTTTATTTCACTCTCTTTTAAATTGTGCTTGAATTTTAGGTAATTTATTATTGCTTGTTTTCCCAATTCACTATATTGAATACTTTTGTTAGTTAGCACATCAAATTTCTTGCTTGTATCAAATTTTTGCAATTCTTTTATATCAGCGATTGCATCTGCTTTTACATCTTCTACTCTAATCAAAAAACTCATTACTTGACCAGTTGCATTTTCTTTTATTCCAAGCATTACGTTATGCCTTAAAATTTTTAATTCTTGTCCTTTAATTATTGAACAGAGTTCGCTTATTTTTTTCATTCAAATACCTCATATTTTTTTGGTTCTTCTCCACTTTTCTAATTCTGCTTCTAGTATTTCTTCTTCTACTTCAGGGGGAACATTCATTTTTATCATGGTTTCTCCTCATCTTTTAGTTTTCCTGTACCTTCACATCTCCAACATTTAATCCAACTTGCACCTCCACCATGCATATTCATTCGAGATACTTTTCCACTTCCTTCACACGCATAACATTTCATTTGAGCAATGCCTCCAAAACTTTTATTGTTTCTTCGTTTTTCATCACACTACAAATAAAATAAGCACAGCAACTAACATCACAACGACAGCCATCAGGATAACATTTATGACTAGGAGCTTTCAATTTATCAAGAATTTTCTGGAGTTTCTCTCTGTTGATTTCTGGCTTTTTCATTGATATTATAGTTCTATGTTCTCCTTCAAAAAGTTCAACTGTTTCTCCATTCAATACCTTTTCAAGAGTTTCCTTGGAAAGTATTAGTGTTTCAGTCATAATTTCCACCTAAACAACCAAGCCCAAAATCCTTTCTTTTCACTCGGTATTCCGAGTTCAGCTTTTCTTCTTTCCATATCTTTTTTTGTTATTATTGTTGCATGATCTCCTTCATTTCTGATGTAAATTCTTATGAAAATTTCTCCAGGTACTACTTCTCTTTTGTATTCAAAATTATCTACATCTTTATAATTCAAACCTAACGCTTTTATCTCCTGTTTTCTTAGATTTATAACAAGCTTATCAGATCCTTTTGAATTTGATACTGAAAGTTTGCACCACTCTTTACCTTTCCATCCTACCATCAACTCACCTCAAATTTTTATAAGCGCTACTGCGCATTTTGGGCATTCGTCTCTTCCGTTTCTATAATATCCATTTGTTAATTGTTCGCATTCAGGACATTGTTTTTTCTTAGTCGCGCCGTATCTTTTTTGTTTTGTTTCTTCCCAAGTTTTTGTATCTTTAGCTTTCATTTTATCTTTTCTTTCCCTTCGTCCTTTGCTTACTAATCCTGTCATCTTTCATATCACCGTTTTTTCGTTAACGTTTTTTCACCAATTTCACCAATAAAAAGGTTACTCACAAAATTTCTTTCTTTTATCTATAAACCCTAACCATACATCCATATTATGTTCACTAAAGTCTCTAAATGGTATTTTTTCTGCTAAATTAAAAATCTCCTCAGCCGTGTTTTTCTGCCCTGCTTTGAAACCAAAATCAAGTATTTTAAATTCTTTTTCTAAATTTTGTTTGCTATCTTTTCCGATAAATGTTTTCCAATCTATTTTTTCATACATTAATTCTTCAAATGTTTCTTTTATTTTATCCATTACAAAAACCTCTTTAAAAAACATATTAAATCCCTATAATCATCTGCTTCATTAGTATGTTTTCTCATTTCTAATCTTTTAGATTCATTAAATATTTCTTTTGCTGTTTCTTGACTTCCACCATTAAATCCGAGTTCTGCTAAATCGTCTTTCCAGCATTGTATTCCTTCAAGATTTTCTAAGCTGTTTTTCCATTTCTCAAACATCTCTTTTACCAATTCGTTAGATATTGGTAGGTTTTTGGTAGT
>DATKUW010000073.1:0-3084 GCA_035530435.1 Bacillota bacterium | reverse complement strand
TATGATATTGATGATGATGACGAAATTGCTATTATTCCATCACGAAAAGAAAGAAAATAAATTTAATTATGCAAAATATAAACCGGCAGTGCTTGCTGGAATCAGTAAGATATCATCTCCATCCCTAATATTATAATCACTTAGCGTAGAGTCTTCATCCATAGTAACTCCGCCCGTAGATAAATGAAAATCATTTGGATCTAATCCAAATAAATTTGCTGCTGTTTCTTTTATTGCTCCTGCAGTATTTCCTGTATTGACTAATAATTTTTGTTTTTTCTCACCGGGTCCTATTGTGGACATAAAAAATACCGATATTTTATCTCCTTCTGGAGGTGAGCTTGGAGCTTTAGATTTAGGTTGTTCATCAGGAATTATACTATCTGTAGGCTCTTTTATATCTTCAGAATCTTCACTTAAATCTTCGTCAAGATCTTCATCCAAATCCTCATCAAATTCATCATCGAATTCCTCATCAAATTCTTCATCAAAATCCATTTTTAAACACCAAATTCTTATATTATTAGACTTTAAGAAATTAATGGAATTTATAATATATAAAAACAATACAAATTCAAATTCATGAATAGCAAACACTTTAGAATTTGTCTTTATATAATAATAATATATACATTAAAACTGTGTAAGAACAATGGATGAAAAACCTATTCCCAAACAACAAATTCGAGAAAAAACACCCATTGAAGAGCTAAATGGAGTGCCAGACCCAAAATTACTTAGGAAAATAAAAGAAGAGAGAATTAAATTAAATAGAGAAAAAGAGGAATGGGAAAAAGTTGTAAAAAAACTTCAAGATTATGATGGTAATATTGAAAATTTAGAAAAGAAGAGAAAAGAAAAAGAATTCGAACTTAGAAACCTTACTGAACAAAATGAAAAGCTAAAAGGGGATTTGGAAAATATTAATGATGAGATAGAAAAAAGTAGACAATACAAACAAAAACTGGAAAGAATTAAGGATAATATTGATCAAGAAAAAAAAGACATAAGAAAAGAAAAAGAAAAAGCAGAAGAGCGTTTACAACAGATTAAAACTAAATTACCGGGTATGGAAAGAAGAGAAAGTGCTATAGAAAGAACAATCAATAATTTAGAAGATAAATTAATGGATTTAAGGAATGAAATAAAGGATCTAACAAGAATTAGGGATGATCTTAATAAAGAAATAAACGATTTGAATAGACATATTACTGATGAAAAAAACAGGATTAAAGAAGAAAAAAAGAAGTTACTTGAAGAAAGAAAGAAAAATCGAATCAAAAAAACTGAATTAAAATCTTTAAATCGAGATGTTCAAAAAAAACGTGAATCGTTAGATAAGGATAAAGTCAAATCTAAAGAAGAAATAAAGTCGTTGGAAAGAAAAAAAACACACTTTGACTCAAGAATTAAAGAACTAGAAAATAAGATTCCAAAATACGAAAATCAGTATTATTCTAACCAAAATAAGGTAAATGATTCAGAAGATAAAATCAAACGATTAAACTCTGAAATAAAACGTTTAGAAAACGAAAGGGCAAAAATTGCTTCAGAAATCAGAGATACTGAAAGATCCTTGGCAAAAGAAAAATCCAATATGCATGATGAAAAGAATGCTATAAAGAGAGAAAGAGAAAAACTTGAAAGAGATAAAGCTCGCTTTTTAAGTGAAAAAAAAGAGTTTGAAAAATCTCTGATGAGGGCGAAGAGCATACCAAAAACAAAATTAAAATCAAAAACTCCTTCTAGATAATTAATTAAATTTTTAAGGAAATTTTTATGGAAATTCCACTAGGAATTGAAGGAGACTATATAGAAACCAAGAAAGAACATCTCTTTTTTGATGTGAAAGGTTTACATCATCCTAATGATCGAAAAATTTGTTTTTTAAGGTTTATTCCAGATGCTGAGGGAGATCGTGTCAGACATGGCATGACTTATACTAAAATTTACGATCTTCAACATAGATACTCAATTATTAAAGAAAAATATCCTCAGTATTCCTTTTTCTCCAAAGAAATGGATATGAACCTTCAATGTGTAAAAAATCAAGATATTAAAAAGATATATTCACCAAGAGATTATTTTAAAATAGTTAACTCTAAACAAAATTTAACCGAAATTGAGAATCTATCAAAAAATTTATGTGAATTATTTATTAGACTTGGAGATATTCCTGAAAATCTGATTGGAATGACTGGATCTCCAATGATTGGTTTAAATACTAAGAATTCTGACATTGATATAATTCTTTATGGAACTCACACAAACTTACAATTTCAGGAGAAGCTGCAAAATATTTTCAAAAACAACAACCAGGTTAGAAAATATAATTTAGACGATTATAAGAAACACTACGATTGGCGTGTAGGAGGTTCAGATATACGTTTTCAAGACTTTCTAAAAAGTGAACAACGAAAGCTTCATCAAGGAAAATATCAAGGTATAGACTTTTTTATTCGATACATTAAAAGTCCAAGTGATTGGGAAGGAGACTACTATGACTATCAGTACAAAAATATGGGAAGAATATCTCTTATAGCAGAAATAATGGATTCAACCGATTCAATATTTACTCCATGTTTATATAAGATAAAATGCTCTAAAGTTTTATTAAGTGATTCAGCTATTAATAATCGGATGGATTTAATAACTCAAATCAATTCCTATAGAGGACGTTTTTGTGAACAAGCAAAAGATGGAGAAAAGGTCCTAGTTGAAGGTAAAATCGAAAAAGTAAACTATAGAGATTCAGAATTTTATCGAATACTACTGACTGATCAAACTCTCGATAAAATGATCATCATTGACTAACAAAATAAAAAAATAATCAATCATTATTTGATCCATAGATGATCGAACGATATAAGAAGCATGTTGAGTTGGATCCTAATGACGCAGATGGTTGGATCAATTTAGGAGATGCTTATTATGACTCAAATGATATCGATGGCGCAATAGAATCATATAATAAAGCCATAAAATTGAATCCGGATTTTTCTGAAGTTTGGAATAATCTTGGGCTCGTTTATTCAATGAAAGGGCAGAATGATAAAGCGATTGAGTGTTTCCAACGTGCTATTG
>DATKUW010000072.1:0-7186 GCA_035530435.1 Bacillota bacterium | reverse complement strand
GCTGCAATTAATCAGTGATAAAGTGTTTGTTTATACGCTTCGCCGTGGCATTCAAGATAGAGTAACTTATGATAAAGAAAAAGTTTTTGAGAGATTTGAATTAAAACCAGAACAATTAATAGACTGGAAGGCGTTAAGAGGCGATCCTTCAGACAATGTTCCAGGAGTGCCTTCAATAGGCGAGAAAACAGCAGGTACATTAATAAAAGAATTTGGGACATTGGAGAATCTTTATAAAAAGATAAAAGATGGGGAAAAAATTAAAGTTTCTCCAAGGATTTTGGAAAAATTAAAGAATAATGAAGATCAGGCTTATTTTAGCCGTCATTTGGTAACAATTCAGAAAGACGTAAAAATAAAATTTGATTTAGAAAAAGCCAAACTTGATCCACCTCCAAAAGATAAATTAATTTCTTTATTAAATGAACTGGGTTTTAGGAGTTTAATTCCAAGGATATTTGATCTTGAAGAAAATATTTCTCCTGCAGAAAAAGATTCTTTGAATATTATCAACAGCTCTTCAAAAACGGGCATACTTAGCATAAAAGAATTGAAACAAAAGATTAATCAGGAACAAATAATCGGATTACTTTTAGATTTTAAAGGAGAAAAATTTGGGCAAAGAGAAATTAATGGGATAGGATTTAGTTTTATAGATAATACTTTGTTTTATGTTCCAAATCACGAATTTGCTTATTTTTTTAAGGAACAGTTAGACTGGTCTCAAAAAAAATTAATAAGCTATGATGCCAAGGTTATTTTAGAGGAAATTGAAGAGTTTTCCGGCTATTTATTTGAAGATATAAAAATATTAGTATGGCTATTAGACTCAGAAAGAAAAAACTATGAATTTTTTTCTATTGCGAAATTTTTTCTCGGGCAGGAAATTGACGATTCTTTTGCAGGGTCTCTGTCTAAGCTGATTCCATTATGGGAAACTATTAAAAATAAAATAACGGCATTGGGGTTAGAAAATGTTTGGGAAACAGAGGAAAAACCTCTGATTCCTGTGATTTCTTCAATGGAAAAACATGGCATTTTAATAGATAAAAATTGGTTGGAAAAATTAAGCAAGCAAGCGGAAAAAGAAATAAATATTTTAGAAAAGAAAATTTACCGATTATCTGGCAAAGAATTTAATATTAGCTCTCCAAAACAATTGTCAGAGATTTTATTTGAAGACTTAAAAATTTCCTCATCAGATTTAAAAAAGACTGCTACTAAGAAAATTTCTACTAATGCCAATGAGTTATTAAAAATTAGAAGCAGCCATCCAATCATTTCTTTAATTATTGAATATCGTGGAATAGAAAAATTAAAGAATTCTTTTCTTGATACGCTTCCCGCATTTATTAATCCAAAAACAAATAGGATTCACACAATTTGGAAACAAACAGGAACAGCTACAGGGCGCTTATCATCAGAAAAACCTAATTTACAAAATATTCCCCAAAAAGGCGATTGGGGAACAAAAATTAGAGAAGCTTTTATTTCTGAAGAATCCTTTTCTCTAGTTTCATTAGATTATTCCCAGATAGAATTAAGATTAGCAGCTCATCTTTCAGGAGATATTAAAATGATTGAGGCGTTTAATCAAGGCAAAGATATTCATAAAATTACTTCCGCTTATATTAATAATATTTCTGAAGAACAAGTCACTCCTTCTATGAGACAAAAGGCAAAGATTTTGAATTTTGGGATTACTTATGGAATGGGTAATAAAGCATTTGCTCAAGAAGCAGGTATCTCTTTGGATGAAGCTAAGAGCTTTAGGGAAAGATATTTTTCTAATTTCTCAGGCCTTAAAAATTATCTTGATTTTTCCTTAGAAAATGCCAAAAAATTAGGTTATGCAGAGACAATTTTCGGCAGAAAAAGGTTTCTTCCATTATTAGGCGGATTTGGGCGCATAGCCCGCGGGCAGGAAAGAATTGCCCTTAATATGCCTATTCAGGGGTTAGCTGCAGATATTATTAAAATAGCAATGATAAAAATCCAAGAACTTATTAAGAGCAAACATATAGAGGGTGATATAAAAACTTTAATTCAGATTCATGATGAATTGATACTGGAGGCGAAATCTGAGATAATAAAGGAAATAGCCCCACTTTTCAAAAATATAATGGAAAATACGGTTAAATTGGAAGTGCCTTTAAAAGCAGATATAAAAATTGGAAATAGATGGGGGGAAATGGAATAATTTTGTATATATGTTTAATTTTTTTCAAAATCTAAAAAAACATTCTTCTTCGCCGCAATTATTGCCTTTTTGGTTTTTTGGGGGTTTGATTATAGCTCAGATTGTTTTTAACGCCCTCTGGATTATTTGGCCCTTAGATTGGCTTATTAATATTGTCCTAATAACTTTTTATTTGGTAATGGCAGTTATTTTTTTGGGTGCAATTGATAGGGCTAGTCGTTTGGATTTAGAAAGAAATCAGATAAACGCAATGATAAGCAGTATCAATGATCCTGCTATTTCTTATACTGAGAATTTTGAGATTATTTTAGTTAATAAGGCTATGGAGAAATTCCTTGGCATATCAAAAAAAGAACTTTTAGGAAAAAATATTACCCCTGAATTAAGTAATGACGCCCGTTATGGACTTTTGTCTAAATTAATTTTTCCAAGTTTAGCTCCAGTTGTTTTGGAAAAATCAGTAGATACTTATCCAGAAAAAATAAAAGTAAAATTTTATCAGCCAAAAGAACTTATTTTAGAAATAATAACGACCAAAGTTATGGATGAAAAAGGAAAAACCTATGGTTTTTTGAGGATAATTCATGATTTAACGGAAGAAGAACTATTAAGAAAAACCCAATCTGATTTTATCACAATAGTGGCTCACCAACTGCGAACTCCGCTTTCTGGTTTATCATGGGTATTAGAAATTCTTGCCAAAAAGGAAATGGGTTCTTTAACACCAGAACAGGAAAAACTTATAGACGACGGAAGAAAGGCTATGGAGGAAAGCTTAAAAACAGTAGAAGACCTTCTAAATGTTGCGCAGATTGAAGAAGGGCGGTTTGGTTTTCAATTTTCTATGGCAGACGTAGAAAAGATTATAGAAAATACTCTAATTAAATTTGAACCAGTGGCAAAGATGGATGATATTAAGTTAGTGTTTCATAGGCCAGAATTTGAACTTAAGCCATTTGTAATGGATCCATTGCGAATTAAATTGGTTTTGGAAATCTTGGTTGATAACGCAATTAAATATAATGTAAAAAACGGAGAAGTGCGGATAAAAATTGATCCTTGGGAAGGCAAACCATTTATACTTATTTCCGTTGAGGATACAGGCACTGGAATTTCCAGAGAAGATTTATCAAGATTATTTACTAAATTTTTTAGATCTAAAGCGGCGTTAAAAGGACAAACAAGCGGTATAGGATTGGGATTGTATTTAGCGAAGAACATAGTTGATAGGCATGGAGGAAAGATTTGGGCCAAATCCGCATTAGGCAGGGGCTCTATTTTTACTTTTTCCTTGCCAATAGACTCTGACTACATACCATCGCAGTAAAAATTTTTGATCCTCAATTTACAATTTACAATGAATTTTCTATGACCAAATTTTCAAACACAACCTTATTTTATGATTTTGAAAATTGAGAAATCGCGTCATTTAAAAAAATTAAAAATTGTAAATTATTTTTACTATGCCTGAATTGCCAGAGGTGGAAACAATTGTCCGTCAACTTAATAAGGAAATCAGGGGCCTCAAAATTAAAAAGGCGTGGTTTGACTGGCCGAAACTATTTAAAGGTAAAACTACTCCGCAGAAATTTAAAAAAATAATAAAAAATAAAAAGATTTTAGGAATTAGAAGAAAAGGAAAGAATATTCTAATTGATTTAAATGATGGTTTAACTTGTTTAATTCACTTAAAACTTACCGGAAGAATATTGATTGGAGACAGTGAATTTATTCAAAAAGATTCTTACGTCCATTTTAAACTTGAGCTGAGCAATAAAAAGATTTTAGCCCTTTCTGATTTGAGAAAATTCGCTAAGATTGTTTTAGAGAGAACAGAGGATGTAAAGAATTTGAAAGAAATTAAAGAACTTGGACCCAATCCTTTAGCAAGCAATTTTACCTTTAAAATTTTTAATAAATTTTTGGAAAGAAAAAAGAGTGGTAAGATTAAGGAGATTTTGATGAATCAAAATATTATCAGTGGCATTGGAAATATTTATGCTAATGAAATTTTATGGGAAGCCAAAGTTAATCCTTTTAAAGATATAAAGGCATTAATTTTTAAAGAAAAAAATGAAATTTACAAAGCAATTAAAAAAATTTTACTCAAAGCAGTAAAATATAGCGGTTCTACAATCGCTGACGAGATATACAAAGACACGAAAGGAAAACCTGGAAAATATGGGAAAATGCTGCATGTTTATCAAAGAGAAAAGGAGAAATGTTTTTGTTGTGACGCGGAAATCAAGAGAATTGTTCAAAAAGGTCGTTCTACCTTTTATTGTCCTCAATGTCAGGGATGAAGTATTAAAAAATCTTCTCACAATAGCCCTCAGTGTCATTTTTACATTATCATTTTACATTTTGATTTTTAAATTTTGAATTTACTTTTATGCTGTATTTTATTTTTGGACAAGATAATTTTCGTTCGCAGAAATATTTTTTTGAAGTAAGGGATTTTTATAAAGATAAAGGTACCCCGTTCTTTTCGTGTGATTTTTCAGACAAACTTTCTGCTTCACTTGATATTTCCGAATTAGAGGACATATTTAAAAGCAATACTTTATTCGCAGGAAGTAAATTAGTCGCAATAAAAAACTTGTTCAAAAATACGAATATTGAATTTCAAAAAGAATTGTTAGTTCTTTTAAAGAGTAGAAAGATAGATGGAGCCAAAGATATAATGGTTATATTTTATGAGAATAATGCCGTTCGCAGTAATTCTTTGCGAAAATGGTTGGAACAAAAAACTAAAGGGGTAAAAGAATTTCCATTACTAAAGAAAAAAGAACTAGAGCGTTGGGTAATAGAGGAAGAGCAAAAAATGGGTTTAAAATTAACTCCTGAAGGCCGCCAGTCAATATTAATAAGTTTTCCTTCTGACACGGGTTCAATTCATTACTCTTTAGAAAAATTAGCCTTGATAAAAAAGGGTTTGATTAGTAAAGAATTAATAGAAGAAAATTTATTTTTACCTTTGAACAGTAATATTTTCTTTTTTTTGGATAATTTAGTTGAAGGCAATACGAAAAGAGCCTTTTGGTTTTTAGAAACATTAATAAATCAGGGAATACATCCTTTATATATTCTAAAAATGATTATTTTTCAATTTCGCAATCTTTTGATAATAAAAAGCTTACAAGCAAAACCGCCTTCAATGCATCCTTATGTTTTTCAGAAATTACATCCTTTGGCAAAAGTTATTTCTTTGGAAGTGCTTAAATCCATATTTCAACGCCTTCTTTATTATGATAGAAGAATAAAACGAGGAGTTATTGACGGGCAGGTTGCTTTAGAAATGTTTTTGGTTGATTTTTCCAAGCAAAGATGTTAAATTAAGATACATTAATCAAATATTTGTTACAATATGCCTATTACAAGTTCAGCAAAAAGAGCTCTTAGAGAAAGCTCTAAGAAAAGAAAAGCCAATTTAGAGAAAAAGATTGTTTTAAAAAAAACAAAGAAAGATTTTTTAAAACTTATTGAAAATGGCAAAACCGAAGAAGCCAAAAAAATGCTCCCAAAAGCATATAAACTTTTAGATAAAGCTTCAAAAGTGAATTTAATTAAAAAAAACAGAGCAGCGAGAGAGAAATCAAGATTAGCAAAGAAAGTGATTAAGCATTAATTTTTAATCTGATAAATTATAGATAGACGGTCAAGATATTATCTTGGCCGTTTTTATTGCCAATTGTTTTGTTCAATGCTTTCTAGTAAAATATTATTATAATGAGTTATAAATATAAGATTTTGCCTCATCCGGCAGATATTAAGCTAGAAATAACAGCCTCTTCCAAAGAAGATATTTTTAGGGGAGCTTTGGAAGGAATGGCTTATATTATTCAGCCTAATATTTCAAAAAATAGTAATTTGAGAAAAGAAGAAATTGAGGTTCATTCCATGGATATCAATGCGCTTTTGGTAGATTTTTTAAATGAAGTTTTAGCAAAATCAGATATTCATAATTATGTCTTTAATAATATAAAAATAGAAAAACTAACAGGTTCTTATATAAAAGGAATAATAGAAGGCAGAAATGTAAAAGAATTTTCTGAAGAAATAAAAGCCGTAACTCATCACGAATTAAATATTAATCAAGATAAAAATGGTGATTGGAAGGTAATAATTCTTTTTGATGTCTAATTTTTATGTTTAATAAATCTGATTTAATTAAAATAAACGATTATCTTTGGGAAATCCCAAAATCTTATAGAAAAGATATGTTGGTTCCGGCAAGGATTTATATTACTGAAAAGATGTTAGGCGAAGTAGTAAAAGATAGAAGCTTAAATCAGTTAGTCAATTTAGCTGCCCTTCCTGGAATTGTAAAATATTCTTTAGCTATGCCAGATATTCATGAGGGTTATGGAGCGCCTATTGGCGGAGTTTTTGCTACAAAATTGCCTGATGGAATAATTTCTCCTGGCTCAGTAGGATATGACATTAACTGCGGGGTTAGGTTATTGAGGTCAGAATACACCAAAGAAGAAATCAAGCCATATTTAGGAAAATTAATTGAGGAAATGTTTTATGCTGTTCCTTCTGGAGTTGGGAAAGGAGGGGAATTTAAATTAAGTATTTCTGAAATGGATAAAATTTTAGGAAAAGGTATGGAGTACATAAAAGAAAAAGGATATGCTACAGAAAAGGATGTTGAGAATTGTGAATCGGGGGGATGTTTAAAAGCAGATCCTTGTTTTGTATCTGATTTAGCTAAAAAAAGAGGGAAAGATCAACTCGGCACTTTGGGGGCAGGAAATCATTTCATAGAAATTCAGGAAGTAGATGAGATTTATGATGAAAAATTGGCTGAGGAATTAAGTTTTAGAAAAGGGCAAATAGCGATTCTTATCCATACTGGTTCCCGCGGCCTAGGCCATCAAGTAGCAACAGATTATATTCGTTGTTTTATGCAAGCAATGGGAAAATATAAAATTTCTCTTCCTGATAGAGAATTAGCAGCAATTCCTTTTTCTGCGCCTGAAG
>DATKUW010000071.1:0-2198 GCA_035530435.1 Bacillota bacterium | reverse complement strand
TCAAAAACAGAAACAAAATCAACAAAAGTTTTTTGTTTTCCATGTTCTTCCCCGCCAGCTGGAGGTGGAAAATCTCGCGGTATCGTTATTAAAAACAATTGGTAATTCAAACTTTTTTTAATATCCAAATGAAAAAACTTTTTTCTAATAAAGAAAAATAGGAAAATTGCTAAAACTAAAACGAATAATATTCCTAACCAAAACATTTTTTAAATTAATTTTTTAACCTTTAATATTTGATAATATTTATCTGCCAAAGAGTCCCGCAATTTATCAATTAAAAAAGCATTGCCACTTTTTAAAGCAGTACTAACAGCTTTTGGAATGTTTCCCTCTATTGCTATACCTACAAGCTCGGACAGTTTAATATTCGCCTCTTCTATAATTGAATCAGAAGATTCCTGGACCTGAGAAGTAATTTGGGCAGGAAAAGGCACCTTATCTTCTTTATCGGGCTTTATAATATCCATGCCAGGGGGCATCTCTTTTAAAGACTCTTCTATTCTTTCTCCAACAGTTTCAGCGATTAATTCCTTTTCTTCAGGGACAGATAACCCCTGTCGAGCTAACTGCTCTTTTTTAACCTGAATTCGCTCTTTAATTAAGTCTAATTCTGTTTTTTCCATTGAATATATTATAGCAAAATAATCAGCTAATTTCACTGTGTTTTCTCGCTTTTTTCGAAAGAAGAACCTACTTGCTCTACTCGCAGAACCTTGTTATTCGCTTCGCTTATAACAAAATAAAAGTTTGATATATCAAAACTCCGTTTTGGTATAATAAACTTTTGGAAGATATCGGCAATCTATGTATTCTAAATTACTAAAATCATCCTTCAGTTTTTGTTTTTTAATTTCTGTTATTATCTTAAGCACTTCTGAGAAATCATCAGATAAGCTATAAAGAATATAAAAACCTTCATTAACAATTATCCTTATGCTTGCAAAATTCTCTTCTTTAATTTCCAAAAAATTAATTGAAATTGAACTTTCTTTGCCCTCGGCAAGAATAAATATTTTTTCAATCTTTTCTAATTTATCTTCAGAAATAACTTTATCGCCTAAAAATCTTTTTTTTGTATCAAGAATTGCTATTCTTTTTAGAAAAGAACCTTGTGTTTCCAGGGCTTTTTCAAAAATTACCCCATTTTTATCCATGTAATAGCAACTATCATCTTCAATGCACCATAAAAAATCAATTGTTCTTTGTTGGATATTAACAGATAAAGTCGCTTTTCTAATGTCTGGCTTTATGTCTATTTTTTCTATTTTTGGATATTGCTTTAAAAGAAAACCTTCTAAATCAGAATTAAAAAAAGTTGCATAGCTTTTATTATTTTGAAGATATTGCGGAAAAATTTCATAAATCAAAAAAGGCGTAAAACGTTGATTTTTTTGTTTAAGAATTAATTCGATCTTTTGTGCAAAATGCTGATCAAACCCTTCAATAATTATCTCCTTTATTTGAAAATATGGAGAAAGAAAAATAAACCAATAAACAAGGCCGAAAAAAGAGATAATAAAAAGAATAATAAAAAATATTTTAATTCTCAACCAGTAGGTTCTTGAAGTGCGGCGATTTCTTCTCATAAAATTTATTATTAAGAAATAACTTTTATTCCGTTCGTGTAGCGCCAAAGAATTTTAGGGATCTTTATCTTTCCTTCTTTTGTTTGATAATTTTCAATAATTGCTATTATCATTCTTCCCATAGCTGAAGCAGTGCCATTTAAAGTATGGACTAATTCGTTTTTTGCTGTGGTATTATTTTTAAACTTAATATTTAATCGTCTAGCCTGAAAATCAGTGCAATTTGAAGTGGAATGAGTTTCACGATATTGGCCTTCGCCATTATTCTGTCCCGGAAGCCATGCTTCTATATCATATTTGGCAACAGCAGGATCGCCTAAGTCACCTGAACAAATTTGCAATACTTGATAAGGAATCTTCAAATCATTCATTATTTCCTCTTCAATAGAAAGAAGAAGATTATGTTCTTTTATTGAATCCTCAGGTTTAGAAAAGATAAACATTTCAATCTTATCAAATTGATGAACTCGTAAAATTCCTTTTGTATCTTTACCATAAGAACCAGCTTCTCTTCTAAAGCATGAAGAAAAAGCTGCATATCGGAGAGGCAAATCTTCCTCTTCAAAAATCTCGTTCATATGCATTGGCCCAATCATTTGCTCTGATGTT
>DATKUW010000070.1:0-2342 GCA_035530435.1 Bacillota bacterium | reverse complement strand
GTATAAATATATAAACGCTTTCTATTAGATAATTTTTCTTCCTTATCTTCGTATCTAACATAACTTTCTTCATTTCCATACGGAAAAATTTCTTTTAGCCAATCTTTATAAGCAAACTTATTTACCTTTTCTTGTTTATTTTCCAACTTTTCTGGTTCCTTAAACTTTCCACCTGATATCATCATATCATTTCCTCCTTTTTTCTATACCGCTGGATAGCGGATTATTAAAAAATTTGTGTCCAATCTTCTCTCAATCTTATTAATGCATCTAATTTTGCAGGTTTAACACAATTTACTTCTGCAATATTTACAAATCTCTTTTCTATCTCCTTGTAATTTTTATCACTTTTTGGTCTTTTGCATTTCAAAAACTTTAAAGTAGAATTATCAATTATAACAAAATTTCTATAACCAAGATTTCTTAAAAAATGACTGGCAGTCTTCATTCCCAAGCCTTTAATAAACTTTACTAATAAATCTCTTAATTCATGCGGATTTTTTTCCATCTCAAGAATCCTCAAAATTAAATCAAAATCTTTCTTTGCAGATATCAATCTTTTTGCTTTATTTTTTGGAGAAAAAGTGCTACCTTCTAAAAAATATACCAACGCATAATCTTTAAAAGGAAGATTGTAAAAGTTTATATTTTTCAATATATCTACAACAATAAAAGTTTCATGTTGTGAAGATTGAGAAACACAAATACAAAAACATAGAGAATAAAAAATCTCTTCAGGTGTTTTACATATATCAAAGGTTTTAAAAATTTGTTGTAAACAATAGTTTTCATCTTCTGAAATTTCTAAATTTTTCATATATTTCTCCTTACATTTATCATCATTTTAGAATAACAATCAGATATATTTTTTTTGTTTTCTTTAGGAAGAAAAGAATAAAGATAGCGACATCGCATTAACCAACGATCTCCGATTTCAGATGCATCTTTTAATCCCCTGCTTAATCTCATTTGGCTTTTTTAGCCTTTTTATAAGATTGTCGATTATAATCAGAAATAATCTCACCTTTTTCTGTAATTCTATACTTACTTACAACTTTCTTTGAAACGCCGTAAGCCTTTCTCCGCAACTCCTTTGCTCGTTTACCTCTCATAATCAATCCCTCATTGTAATGATACGCTTTTATCTATTAATGTCAACTTTTATATATTTTTTTAAAATTCTTTTTAATCTTTTGACATCATTGTTAGGAACAATAATGCACGGAACTACAACATATTTTAGCTCTTTTAACGAAACTAGCCTATTTGAGCCCAATAATACGCCAAATTTTCCAGAATCTCTAGGTTCCACTACCAAAGGGTTCTTCAAACCATCTTTTTTAATGCTTTCATAGACATTTTTCGTTAATTGACACCCATTTAACTTATCCCGCATCCTTTTTTCGGTATTTCTGGCCTTATTGTACTCAAGTAGCTCCATTGGTATATCTACTGGTTTTTCATCCCGCATACAAGCTTTGTGCCTATCACAAACGCCAAATAAACCGGGTTTTAACACCCATTCTACCAATTCCCCGCAAATAATGCACCATTTATTTTCTATGTTATTTTTGGCCCAATCCATCAGGTTTTTTCCTTTTTTTGGAATTACAAAACAATACGTTATATGAAGGTGCTTTTCTTATAAAATTCAAGATTTGCTGTTCCTGACGACTAAATTTCGAAATAGGTTTCTCTTTTGCTTGTCTTAACAACGCCATATACCAATTGACACTATGTTTTTTATTCACCAATCTCTCCTTTTAATGTATTATTTCCTCTTCATTATCCTCTTCTTCTGTCACAACTCCTTCTGTTTTTACTACTACCTCTGATAAATCCAGGTTTTCTTCATCAACAACAAAGATTATCATTTTTATATTAGTGGTAACAGGATCGTATTTTGATAAATAGCCATGTTCCTTTACATAATTTTTAACAATAGTCTGCTTTTTGTTTGTAAAATCTTAATTTTCATTATTCACCTCTTAATGGTATTGTTTTTAAAATTATTTTCGGTAAATCTTCTTGCGCATCAATTACTACAGTTATTTTATTTATAGGAAATTCTTCAAATTTTTTCCCATCAATATAAACTTCTGTACCACGAGCAGTGCTGTTTTTACTTACTATTTCAAATTTACCACATTTGATAACAATATCTTCTGAAATTATTTGTATCTTTTTTCTTAACATTTTTTTTCTCCACTAATAATTCTTGATTAAACTCTTACAATTGTCATATAAACATATTCTTTTCCATCATCTCCTTTTATCTTCCAATATCTTCCAGATTTTGTCAATAAAGTTCCTTGTTTTTCTTCTCCTCCTATTACAAAAGT
>DATKUW010000069.1:0-4315 GCA_035530435.1 Bacillota bacterium | reverse complement strand
CATATATGGGTAAATTTTCTCATTTAAATCTCCCGGAAGAAATCCTAAATTCTCATGATTTGCTTCAACACAAGGTCTTGTAAAAATCATTCTGTCATATTTCCCCATGACAAATTCTCTAAGACCACTCACAACGGCTATCCGTGTTTTGCCGCTTCCTGGAGGGCCTGCTACGATTGTTATTAAATTATCCTTAATTGATTTTAAAAGTAATTTCTGATTTTCGCTTTTTGCCGTAATTGATATTCTTTTTATTTCTTCTCTTTTAAACTTTGTTTCTGTCTGCTTTGATTCTTTTTTCTTTAACTCCTCTTCTCCATTCCCACATCCATTCCCATTTTTCTTTTTTCTAGACATAGGGCTCCTTTAATAAAATATGTTGAAAGATTAATCTGAATCATCTGTCTCATAAATAACCAAACAAACTTGGCTATTCTCTTCAGATGGGATCGCTTTCATTCCAGACATGACAAATTCAACAACTTCCGGACGGTATTGCTCCATTTGTTCTTCAACAACTTTCCAGAATTTTGTTGGAATATAAACACTCTTTCCTTTTAATGCTTTAATCCTTATATCTAATAAATCAAATCCATAATCTTCTTTTAATTCATCTATTTTATTATTTACCTCATTACGATAAAATAAATCACTCCATCCTTCTTTTAAATAAGAATCATCTAAAAACTCTTTTTGATCTGCGGAAAGACTTTTAAAAATAATTTTTCTTTGCTCCCTTGATAAATACCTTGCGTAATGCCAATACTCAGCAAAACTATTAAAAACAGGACGTTTTAACATTTTTCACCCCACCCATTCCTATCAAAAGATCGTCACATCAACAGCATGATGAGTTACAAACGTCAAACAATTTACATTATTCTTTTCAAATAGCTCAAGTAATGACGACTTAACATTGTCAATTTGTTCTTGTGTAGCTGGATTTTTATCATCTCCAACTCTAACAAATAAAAATCTTCCTTCTATAGCACTAAGATCCTTAATCTTAACATCCTTTTTAACACTTACTCTCATATTTTTACCATTATCTTCTTTACTATTTGCTTTACTCATTATCATTCTCCTTTTTTTTTGTTTCAAACTGTGGTGGAATTACTTTTATATCTCCATGATCTAACACCCACGAATTATTTCTATCTAATGTCCCCATACAATATTCTACTATTGTTTTTGTTTCCATTCTAATAGGCTTCTTTTGCAATAAAGTATATTTTAGAACCTTATTAATATTTTTTGTTTCCGGATCATCTAAGAGAATCCTATTAACTAATCCCTCTTGAGGCATAAACATAAAAGTAGCACCATTTTTAGCCCATTGTAAAGCTTGTATTCTTTCTTCTCTATTAAGCATCTATATTTTTCTCCTTAACTTAACTATAAAATTATCGTCATTTTTGTCCCATAATATTAAGTTTAAAAATGCCAAAATGACAATCTCTATAAAAAAATATTAGTTTTTAATCCATTATTATGGTTTTTAGTTCTGGCACAAATTTTGCATATAATTATAAATGTAAAAATATTATTTTATTAAGGAGTTAAAAATGACTTTAGCGTTAAGAAGAACACCGAACATGTTAAAAGTATTAGACAGAATTGGGAAAGAAGAAGATTTATTTTCTGCACTAACAGATGACTTGTTTCATTTTCATGGATTCTCCCCTCTTAAAGGAATCGGAAATCCAAGCTTTTCACCCGCCTTAGATTTTGTGGAAAAAGAAAAAGAATATCTTATTAAAGTAGAAATTCCTGGTATGGACAAAAAAGATATTGAAATCGAAATTGATAACAATACTTTAATCTTGAAAGGAGAAAAAAAATCAGAAAAAGAAGAAGAAAATGAAGAATCTTATGTCTGCGAAAGATGTTATGGTTCATTCAGAAGAGAAATTGTCCTTCCAGAAAATTGTAATGAAGAAGGAATAGAAGCATCTTATGAGAATGGCGTGTTGAATTTAAAACTGCCAAAAGCAGAAATAAAAGAAAAAGAGAAGAAGAAAATACTTATTAAGTCATAGGCCACTTATAAGGGATAAAAGCCACTCTTGTGGTGGCTTTTATTTTTTTGACTTTAACTCATTATATCGTTTTAAAGTTTCTTCTCTTTTATTTTTTAGATCTTCTAATCTTTCCTGTCTCTCTTTTAAAGTCTTTTCCTCAATTGGAGTGAGATCTGGCTTGACTTCTCTTTGCTCAAATCTTCTCCACTCCTCCACTTCCTGTATCTTTTGCTGCTCTTTATAAATCTCTTGTTCTGTAATGGATAAATCTAATCTCTCAATAATTAATTGATCATTCTTCTCCACATCATCGGTCTTTGCAAAATATTTATCTATTCCGATAATGGCCCCGGCAATCAGGATAAGACATGTAACAATTCCTATAATAGTTGATATTGTAACTTTCATAATATTACCTTATATCTAACATATCAAATCTGCTAATAGTATCTTTTGGCTCATTAATAAGTTTCCACTTAACTTTGTTTACAAAGATATCTGTTAAAGAATAATGTTCTAAAGTGCATTTTACCATATGCTCAACTTCTTTTGATACCTCTGTCTCCCCATTGCTTTCAACATTATACCTTGTATTTAATCCATTACCACTTCTAGATATTTTAAAATCATGATTAGAGCCAAAAGGGGACATTAGGCTCCACACACTAGCAGGACAACAAAAAGGCTTAATATCGTTGTCTTCTCTATCAATAACAAGAGACATTATCCTTATTGATGATTTTTCTCCTTTTGTTTCGCTAAAATCAAATTTTCTTAATGAGGGAATCCAATTTTGATATATCTTTTCTTGATGACCGACAAAACGAATATTTATAGTTTTATCTTTAAGAACATATATCCATTTCTTATTCTTCTGAAAAGGAATTTCTTTACCCACATCTCCGAATTTTACTTTCTCTGCCATTATAACTCCATCAATTCAAAACGATCTAATATACTACTTCTTTCTATCTCTTTTTTACCTTTTACAATGACTGCCCCTGTTTTTTCATCAACATAACAATCATAATTATCTTTCAAACCACTCATTATCAAAGCTTTTTTAGCACATTCTATTTTCGCATAAAGTCCCGGATCCATTATGTCCTCTTTAGCTGATTTTCATAATATTGTATTTTGCCATCAATATTATATTCTCCCATTTTTCTAAGAACAACTTCAGGATATTCTTTTTTCTTTTTTAGGTCTGCCAATATCCTCTTAAACAGCTTTCTTCTTTTAATCTTCTTTTTTAATTCTTTTTTACTTACAGTCATTTTTTCTTTCCTAACTTTCAGAACTAACAGAACCATTGCTATATTTTTTTCTAATATCTTCTTCTCTTTGCATCTCTTCCCGTTTCCTGATCTTTAATAAGCAACACTTCTTATACTTCTTATTACTTCCACATGGACAAGGAGTATTCCTGCCTATTTTATTAGAATTTTTAATTGTTCTATTATTTAGCCTCTTGGGTTTTGGAGGCTTAGGCGGATAATTGGTGGCAGATACAGTTTTTACATCTATTAATGTTTTATCATCCACATGCCCAGTAGCATTTTTGTCTACATGATCTAAATCTGGATTTGTTGAATTTGACTTCACGGCTGTCCTTAATTAATGTTATTTTCTGCAAAAACGACCTTTTGAATCGCGGCACAAAACCTTCTTCCCACTTATTTCTGCTTTAGAACGAATCTCTTCGTCCATATAAAGAAAATAATAAATCAAAAATTCTGAAGAAAGCTCAAAGTCACATTCATAAATTTCATCTAAAGAAATAGCATCAAATCTACTTTTTGCATAAATAATCTCGTCCATTTCTCTCAACTTTTGAATTCTTCCCGCTTTTGGCAAAAGCTGTATCTCTTTTTTTATTCTTGCAATTTTTTCACTATTGCTACGCTTAATCTTGTTCCCCGTTAGAAATTCCCAAAATCCCATAATATCTCCTTAAGATAAAAGTTTTTTATATTCTTCAAAGTTCTGGCTATCAAAACACACTATTTGAACTAAATCCAAATAGGTATTAACATAAATATTAAAAAAATCCTCAATTGTTTCAACCGCGATCTCAGCAGCGATGTCCTTTGGAAAACAATACGCCCCTGTAGAAATACATGGAAATGCAATTGATTTTAAACCTTGAAGTTCTGCCACAACCAAACAACTTCTATAACAATTTCTCAGTTTTTCTTTCTTCTCTTCTACAGATTCAGCAGGAGTCCATACAGGCCCTACAGTATGAATAATATACTTAGATGGCATATCATATGCCCCTGTTATCCTAGCTT
>DATKUW010000068.1:0-5035 GCA_035530435.1 Bacillota bacterium | reverse complement strand
TGATTCCAGAAGAAGTTTTGGAAGAGATTAAAAGAATTATGAATCGTGGAAAAAAACTTCATTTCAGAGAAAATGCTAAACTTGCCTTAAAAATACTTGAAAAAGGAAAATTCAAAAAAATTAAGCTTGAAACAGAAGATGTAGACACTGGCCTGGCAAATTTTGCAACAAAAAATAAGGATGTTACCGTGGCTACTCTTGATAGAGAACTGAAGAAAAAGATAAAAAAACCAAAGCTCGTTATAAGAGGGAAAAAAAAGCTCGAGATAATATAATAAAAATCTTTTATCAGAAGCTTTTTAAACCAATTTCACTATTTTTTAGGAATGTTTTATCTATCAGAAATTCAAGATTATGTAAGAGTTGAGCCAAAATTGTTTGGTCTTCCAACTATGGAGGCTGTTGAACAACAGTTAAAAGAAATTTATACTAATTATTATGAAAAAGAAATTGGAAAAGTTATTGCTGTTCTAGATGTTTTAGAGGTTGGTGATGGAATTATAATTCCAGGAGACGGGGCAGCTTATTATAATACGAGATTTAAACTTCTCGTTTGGAAACCTGAAATGCACGAATTAGTTTATGGAATAGTTTCTGAAATAACAAATTTCGGCGCATTCATCAATCTTGGAGTTCTAAGAGGAATGATTCATATAAGTCAAACAATGGAAGATTATGTGAGTTTCAGTAAGACAAATACCCTAATTGGAAAATCAACAAAAAGAAGCTTGAAAGAAGGAGATTTATGTCTTGCGAGAATAGTTGCTATAAGTCATAAAGGAGATGAACCTAAGTTGGCATTAACAATGAGGCAGCCTGGTCTTGGAAAAACTGAATGGATTAAGGAAAACCAGCTTAAAAAGGAGAGAGATGCAAAAAGGGCAATGAGGGGAGAAAAATTTGAAAAATCTACTAAACAATTTGGAAAAGGAAATAAACAAAAAGGGGGAAAGAAGAAATGATAACCAATCTCGGAACAGGATTTTGGATACTCATAGGAATCATAGCTTTATGGGACGTGGTATGGAAGGGTTTTGCTCTTTGGTACTCTGCAAGAAACAAGCATAAAGTATGGTTTGTATTTATTCTTATCCTAAATACAATAGGTATTTTACCTATAATCTACATATTGACCCATAAGAGAAAATAAAATGAAACAAAAAGCATGCAGAATTTGTAATATAATTCACGAAGAAGACAAATGTCCTAAATGCGAATCTAAAGAATCGACTGAGGGATTTAAGGGAAGAATTGTTGTTTTTAATCCTAAAAAATCAGAGATAGCAACAAAACTCAACATAAAAGAAAAAGGAAATTTCGCAATTAAGACACGATGAAAGAATTTAAAATAATAGAAGAAAAAGAAAATCTTTTGTTCAATAGAAATGAAATCAAAGGATGTATAGATTCGGAAACAGTCCCTAGCCGTGTAGAAATTCTGGAGATTTTATCTAAAAAATTCAAAGTTCCTTTAGAAAATATAAAGATTAAGAAAATTTCTGGAAAATTTGGATCAAATACATTTAATGTTGAAGCAAACATATATTCTTCAGAAAAGGATAAAGAAAGCATAGAATTAAAGAAAAAAAAGGAAAAAGCTCAAGAGAAAAAAGAAGAAGTGGTTGAGGAAAAACAACCAGAAGTCCAACAAGAACCAGCAGAGAAAGAATCACCAAAAGAAGAACCAGAATCCCAAGAAAATCCTGAGCCACAAGGCGAGGCGAAAGAACAATAAAAATGCCTAAAAAAATAATAAAAAAAGGAAAGAAGCCACACAAGAACAAACCAACTAGTAAGAAATACACAAAATATAAAATTGAAGGTGATAAGATTGTACGAGAAAGATCATGTCCTAGATGCGGTCCAGGAATTTTTCTGATGAATTCTCAAGGTAGAAGTTATTGCGGAAAATGTCATTATTCTGAATTCGAAGGCAAGAAAGAAGAAGTTCAGGGTAAAGAAGAAAAGAAAGAGGTAGAGGAAAAGAAAAAATAATTTTAATATAATTGGGCAAGAAATTAATCTTAATAAGCCCATAATTTACGTTTAATAGTTTAATAATTTGAATTAAGTTTATATCCTAACTTATATGCAATTCTTTCAAAAACCCCTTTTGGAGGGGGAATTGAACAAATTTTTTTAAATAATTCATTATATTTATTTTTAAAAAAATTAACTGTTTTGCTATCTAAAGGTTTCATCTCTCTAAGAACAAAAAAAAGACTCAAATCATTTCTTTCATTCTCTAACATAATCATCTCCTCTCCATTTCTAAAAGCATTTGTTATTCTTTCTAAACTTTTCATTTTTTATTATAAACCTGGGATTAAAAAATACCTAATTTCTAATCGACCATCCTTTTGGGTCAGAGATGATTCAATATAATCTCTTTGTATCTTTAGAACTTTATACGAAGTAGCTTTTACCTTATCTCCTTTCAAATGAGTTACATTACCATGCTCAACAAGGTCAAAAGAACTATCTAAGGGTTTTGGTAAAGAAATAAAATCTCCTTCTTGCAATTGAACAAATCCTTCTAAACTACGCCTTACCTCTTTGTTCTCGTCCATAAATACAAGAATTGTTGTACACTTATTTTTTTCCATTTTTTATATGATTAGAAACCCTGGGATAGATGTCCTAAGCAACAAAACAGCAGCCTAAGACCTCTATCCTGGGGAAAAAGAGGTGATAGATATTGGAAGTTGTACTAGTATATAAATCTTTCGCTCTTGTTACTCTTAAAAAATGACATGCGATAATTATAACAAAGTAGTAATTTGATTATTTGAATCTCTAAGATTTAGGCACTACAATAAAGTTCTAGAAGATACTTTTAGGCACTACGTGAAGATTATTTTGCCAACACCAGATTTATAAAAACACAAATCTTCAGAATTTAATGGATAAAAAAGAGGAAAATAATTCTAAACAAGAACAGATTCATGATATTTTATTCAATAGGGAAATCGGATGGCAAGAACTTATTCACGATCTCATTAATACAGAGCAATTAGATCCATGGGACATAAACATTATCATTCTTACAGATAAATTTCTTGAGAAAGTTCATGAAGTTGAAGAGGCAGATTTCTTTGTTTCCGGAAAAGTTCTTTTAGCTGCAGCTTTTTTGTTAAGGATTAAATCTGAAATTCTTTTAAGTAAACACCTGAAAAGTATAGATGAAATCTTATTTGGAAAAAAAGAAGAAAAGAAAAGTACTTTTGAAAAAATTGAACTTGATGAAGAAATTCCAGAACTGATTTTAAGAAGCCCTATTCCAAGACTCAAAAGAATAACTCTTCAAGAGCTTATGGATTCTTTAGATAAAGCAATCACAACAGAAAATAGAAGAATCAAAAAAGAAATTATAAATAAAAGGGCCCTGATAGAAACTTCTTTTTCTCTGCCAAAAAAGAAATTCAGCATAAAAAATAAAATAAGAGATGTTTATGGCAATCTCTTGAAATACTTTCAGGAAGACGAAAAAAGAAAAAAAATCTCTTTTACAAAATTTGTTGGAAAAAGTAAGGAAGAGAGAATCATTTCATTTTCACCCTTGCTCCATCTTGACCACCAAAAGAAAGTCTGGCTCGAACAGGAAGAACATTTCGGTGAGTTTTATATCTGGCTTAAAGAGACCTATTTCCAACACAACCCAGACCCTTTTGCAGATTTAAAAGAAGAAGTCGAACAAAAAATTGAAGAACTTGGTTCTGAAAAGAAGAAAAGAATTGAAAAAATTAATAAAGATTTTGAAAACCCTTTAGGCAGTTTGTTTGATTAATTCAATCTAAATTTTTGTTTATTTTTTAATGCCAAAAGGAATAAATTTATAAATAGATTTTTTATTGAAATTTAATGGAACAATCAACATCCAAAAAGGAAGAAACAAGAAAAAAAGTTTATTGCAAAACCTGTGATTTTTATAAGTTAAGAAGAGGTGATGTTGTATTTATGTCAGCTACTCATGATTGCAAGGCTGTAAAAAAAGAATATAACACATCTAGGGGAAATCTTATAGAATATGGGGATGCTCAAATAATTAATGTTAACAATGATTGTAACATGTGGAAAGAGAAAAAACCCCGGAATATTTTTGGGCTTGTTAGTAGGATTATATGTGGTGGGCGTTAAGGTGTTAGAATAAAGAAAACATTTTTTATAAATTTATTTGTTTGATTAATCATCGGTTTTTCAAATATCCCCATTCAAACATACCTCTTCTATACTCTATTAATTTCACTAACAATTCTTAAAAACCCCCCTCATTTTATTCTCCTATGAAGTTAGGTGTTCTTTTTTCAGGGGGAAAAGATTCGTGTATGGCTGCGTATATGGTAAAGAAACAGGGGCACGAGCTTGCCTGCCTAATAACTATTCATTCTAAAAACCAAGAGAGTTATATGTTTCACACATGCTCAATAAAAAAAACAAAGGACCAGGCAAAAGTCATGAATATTCCTTTGATTGCTGTAAAAACAAAAGGGAAAAAAGAAAAGGAACTTTTGGATTTAGAGACAGCAATAAAAAAAGCTAAGAAAGATTATAAAATCGAAGGCATTGTCAGCGGGGCATTGGCCTCTAATTATCAAAAATCCAGAATTGAAGAAATATGTAAAAGATTAAAATTAAATTCTCTGACACCACTTTGGCAAAAAGATGGATTTGAATATCTCGATGACATAATAAAGAACAATTTCAGAGTTATCGTGACTGCTGTTTCAGCATATCCTCTAAGCGCTTCCTGGCTTGGGCGTGAGATTAATAAGGAGTTTATTGAAGATCTCCACAACCTTTATAAAAAGTATAAAGTACATCCTGCAGGAGAAGGGGGTGAATTTGAAACCTTTGTGTTATATTGCCCTCTTTTTGAGAGACCGCTTCAAGTTATTGAAGCAAATTTTACAGGAGAGAAAAATTCATGGCAAATGGAACTTGGACTGAAATGAAAAAATCGCTTAAAAAGTCAGCTTTAATAGCATTGTTAGTTCCGTTTTTGGCCTCTCCAATTCAAGATGCAGATAAAAATTTT
>DATKUW010000067.1:0-22668 GCA_035530435.1 Bacillota bacterium | reverse complement strand
ACTTGAAACAGCAACTGTTTTATTTGTATTTCCAGCAACATTTACAGCACAATACGAGGCTCCAACACCTGAATCACTCACAGAAATATTAAATATTAAACTCTGATCATCTCTATATTGTGTAGCATTTGTATAAGCAGGAAGTGTTACTGTTGGTGCATTAGAATCAACTGTAAATGTTCTATTAGTATCTGTCCAATCAGAATTTCCACTTACAGACGTATCATTACACCAGACACCCCAAGCAAATTCTACACCTTCTGGAATTCCATCTACCTGAATACTCCATGTTGTATCATTTATAGGAGTTGAATTTGTCTGATTTGCATGCCATATTCCTGTCCAGTTTCCATACAAAATCAAATAATCTGTATCTAAATTATCAAAGCAACTCAATTCAAACGTGATTGAATTGGTCGTAGAGTTATAGGTGTCAACAGGTGTTTCAAATGAAGCTGTAGGATTGATATTATTTACTGTATAGGTCTGTAAGTTTGAAACCTCCCACTGATTTAGAGAATCATTAGCATATTGCTTCCATCCAATTGTCTTACCTTCACATGCATTTGGAACTTGCCATGAAAGATTTGCCCATGAAGAGCCTCCTGAAAGAGTCGTTGAAGAAATATTATCTGAAGTATCACAACCCACTCCTGTTGAATTAACTTCTAATCTTGCAAAACTCAAACTATTATCATCTATCCAATAAATATTGTGTCTTACTGTATCTAAAGGATTTGGAGTTGAGTCATTCACACTTGGATTACTTGATTCTGGAGCTGAATCTGAAACTGTTACCTGCACATTAGGCCAAGGCGATTCTTCTCCTAAATTACCTAAACTATCATTTGCATAAGTTGTATTTACTGTTAGAGTTCCTTCTGCTGAACCAACATTGAAATCAACACCATACCAATCATCAGCTCCACCACCACAACCAGAACCAGTATCACTCATTGTTATATTTATTAGAGTTGAATTTGGATAAGTAATGTATGCCCAAACATCGTCTAAACCAACTCCAGATTCTGTTACACTAGCATTAATACAAACTTTTTGGCTAGGGAAAATACTTGTATCATTAATACTTGTAGTTGAAACACTTGGTTCTGTTGAATCCAACCACACAACATAACTATTATTTATAGCTGTATTATCTAATGTATCATTTGCATATGCATTTATTGTTTGATTACCATCTCCAATTCCCGATAAACTATAAGTTCCATTACACCATCCAGAACTTACAGCAACTGTTTGATTTGTACTACCAGCAACATTTATAGCACAATACGAAGCACCAACACCTGAATCACTCACAGAAATATTAAATATTAAACTCTGATCCTCCCTATATTGTGTAGCATTTGTGTAGATGGGAAGTGTTACGGTAGGAGCACTAGAATCAACCCAAACAACATAACTATTATTCAAAGCCGTATTCCCTGCCGTATCATTTGCATATGCATTTATTGTCTGATTACCGTCTCCAATTGCAGTTAATGCATATGTTCCATTACACCAACCAGAACTTACTGCAACTGTCTGATTTGTACTTCCTGCAACATTCACAGAACAATAACTCGCACCAGTTCCTGAATCACTCACAGAAACATTAAATATCAAACTTTGATCATCTCTATATTGTGTAGCATTTGTATAAACAGGAAGTGTTACAGTAGGAGCACCAGAATCAACTGTAAATGTTCTATTAACTGTATTATTTGTTAAACTTGATGTATCATTACACCAAACTCCCCAGACCCGACCTTTTCCTTCTGGAATTCCATTTACAGTTATATTAAGCCAAGTATCATTATAACTAGCCATACTATTGTTAGTGTAATTTGCATGCCATGTTCCTGTCCAGTTTGCATATAAAATCAAATAGTCTACAGCAACATTATCAGAACATTTCATATCAAACACGATAGTTCCATCTGAATCATTATAATAATCAATAGGATTTGTTCCAAATGATGCTATAGGATTTGTTACATCTTGTAATGTTACAGTCACTTGTAAATTAGGCCAAGCTGATTCATTTCCTAAATTTCCAAGAGTATCATTTGCATAGGTTGTGTTTACTGTTAGAGTTCCTTCTGTTGAACCAACATTAAAGTCAACACCATACCAATCATCAGTTCCACCACCACAACCAGAACCAGTATCAGTCATTGTCACATTTATTAGGGTTGAATTAGGATAAGTAATATAAGCCCAAACTTCATCTAAACCAACCCCAGAATCAGTTACAGTTCCATTAATACAAACCAGTTGACTTGGAACAATATTTGTATCATTAACACTTGTAGTTGAAACACTTGGAGCACTAGAATCAACCCACACAACATAACTATCATTCAGAGCAGTATCCCCAAGAGTATCATTTGCATAAGCATTTATCGTCTGATTTCCATCATTTGTTCCTGCCAAACTATATGTTCCGTTGCACCAACCATTGCTTACAGCAACTGTTACGTTTCCTGCAGATGCCGTATCTACATTTATAGAACAATCACTCGTACCAGTTCCTGAATCTAAAACCGAGATATTATACGTCATGCTTTGGTCGTTTTTGTATTGTGTAGCATTTGTATAAACAGGAAGTGTTACAGTAGGAGCACCAGTATCTAACACAATAAAATTTCTTTCTCCAGAATTGTTTAAATTTCCTGCTTCATCAACTGCGTATACTGTGTAATTATACTGCCTATTTACCAAATTTTCAAATGTCGCATTGAATTTATTTACTTTTGAATTATATAACGCTTCTATTTCATTTTCTGACAAACTTCTGTTAAAAATTATAACTTCATCAATGGAGCCATTGAAAGACCAAGAACTATCTGTTGTTTGTCCAATTAATAATGGTTGAGTACCACTATTTGAGATAGATCTTTGTGATTCATTTGTTAAGAAAAAAGAACCAGAATTAACATCAATTCTTCCTGTTCCCCATAATTCAATAATTGGGTCTCCTTTTACAGAATCAACATCAGAGGTGGAGGTTAAACAAATGGTTTGCCATGAAGAATTTACTCCATCTATAAAATCACCATAAACAACTGTATCAGGATAAGCTTCCGATGTAGAATTAAAAAACTGATGTATAATTCTTATTCCATTTCCAGAAGTTATATTATATTTAACCTCAAAACATTGTGTATAATTAAGATTTCCGTCAATAGTCGGTTTATCAGGTATATCTGGAATTGCTAATAAAGTTGCATCATCATCTGAATCACCTATCATAATAGCAGAATCATTCTCAAGATAATGTTTAGTATCGCCCTGTAGTAATTCAAACCCCCAAGGATATGCTCTATTTCCCGATTCATCAGAAAATATATCGCCATAATAAGAAACATCTAAAAATTTATCATTACCAGTATAGGCCCAAAATTCATCTCCATTTAGATAAATTCTCTGATTTATTCCATCATAAACAAATACAACATGTTGCCAGCCAGTTTCTGGGAGGATATTCCTTGAAATTAGAAGATTATCAAAAACATTTACAATTTCAAAATTTAAGTGATTTGTCGCATCAAGATAAATTCTCCATCCATTTGTGTTATATGATGATTTTCCTATGAGTGTTTGGTTAGTTTCTATATTATTTTGATTTATCCATAAAGAGGCAGTAATGTTAATAATAGAATTAAGATTATCATTAGAAGTAACCCCAATATAATCATTAACACCATCAAATTCTAAGGCATTTCCCCTATTACCTGTTATAATATCAGAAGAGCTTAATCCTCCTCCAAAAACTCCAAAATTATCATAAGAAGAATTATCAAAAATTCCAGTAGAATTATAATAATCCATTGCCCAATAACCAATTAAACTTCTGTCGAAATCAATCCACGATGAAGTGTTTCCACCTGAATTATCTGAAATATTTGCCACAATTGTTTGAGTTGAAGAATCGACTGTTGAACCATTTCCAGGTGTCGGATTTTCAAATGTTATTGTTGGAAAGATTCCATCTACAAATACAAACCATGTTTCAAAGCTTCCAGTGTAATTTTCAGATTCAAGATAAAATCCGGTGATATTGAAAAATCCCAAAGCATCAAACAGAGTAAAGTTGCTTAAAGGAGAAATGCCCTGATTTATTAAAGTATTATTTATGTATAATTTTAAAGTTGCTCCAGAGTCTCCGGTTGTTGTTGTGGTATTAAGCCATATTTCAGAACCGTTGGTTATTACAGCATTATCTCTTGTATTATCTAGATAAGTGTAAACTACTGAAGTTCCTTTACTTATTGTTGCAAATCTTGTTATTGTCGCTTGAGTGTAGTTTTGGTTTTCTTCTGCAATTGCTGTAAAGTTCCAATATCCTACAGCTAAATTTTGAAATTGATTATTCTGTCCTGTAACATCTGTTCCATTTCTCAACAAAGTTATTGTTGGTCCTGATGAATTAGCAGAAGCATTAACTTGTCCTGGATAATTAAGGTTTATATTGCCTTCTGTATCATTGAGTTTTAAAGTGATTTGCCCTGATATCTGATTAACAACTAATTCAAAAGTATCTAGACTTGAATTTGCGGTATAGTTTGTTCCTTCAGTTGAATTATAAATATAATTGTATGTTCCGACACCTAGAACAGTAGTGTCTGGATTTGTGGTCTCTACCCCTTCTCTGTAAAGTTTATATTCAACATCTCCATCTCCATTGTTTGATTCTGTTCCTTGAACACCAGCTCCTGTTCCATAAGTTATTGGTGAGCCTCCTGAAATGCTTCCTGAAAGAGTAGTTGCTTTGTTTATAGTATAAGAATAAGTGTTTGACATGTTGGCGTTGTTTTCTGTTCCATTGCCATTAGCACTCCAGTTGTAATAATTGGTTCCTGCTGATAAACCTTCTAAATTCACATAAAACTCGTTAGAGACATTTTGAGCAGAAGAATTTACATTGTTAAATCTTATCCAAGCTGTTCCATTTGTTGAAGTTATTGTTATGTTGAATTGATAACTTTGCCCATAAGAATATGTTGGAGAATCTAAAGGGTATTCTGTTGGATTTGAGAATTGCGGGTATATTGTGTCTAGATCATTATAATCAACATAAAGATAGGCTTTTCTACATTCGACGTCATCCCCCGCTGGCATTATGACATATTCAAGATACATTTGGGCTGCGTCTACTTCAATCCACGTAGTCAATGTAGTAAGAGTTATGCTATCCCAACCAAAAGCACTAGATGGGTTATTCCCACTACATGATGTGCTTGGGTAGAAATCACCGTCATCAACAAAGCCCCCTCCATCATTGATATAAACATTCATATATTCCTCCGTTGATCCAATATCTTCCTGACAACATTCCATCCATAAAGTTACATTATTGATTTTTCCAATTCCAATAGCAGAATCTGCAAATCCAAAATCTCCTACGGTAGCTCCTCCTGTTTTTTGTTCATAGATATAACTTGCATCTGAATTATCAAGATAAGGACTGTTTACTTCATTATCCCAATTTAATTTTGTGCCAGTGCAGGAAGTAACATAAAGAATTTCTTGGTTGGGGTCTATTATGTGCTCAATCTCAATGCTCCCTCCTATAATTTTTAAATCAAAAGTGTCCTGGCTTCCTTCAAGATTTGTTAAGAAAACTTTGTTATACTCATTTGAAATAATATTAGTAAATTCAGCAATAAGCCCATTTGAATCTTTTTCATAAACTTCTATTCTGGGCTCTCCACTAACAACTCTTAGATAAATCGTGATGTCACTTTTAGAATTTAGGAGTTGTTCAAATATGACCTTTACATAATGTCCGTCAGGAATTTCCTCGCTCCACATACCATCAAGTTCTTTAATTTCATCAGTAATATCACTAATAAAATTTCTATCTGAATCAAGATGTTCTGCGTTGTCTACTTCAATCACAGCCCTTATGGTTGCTGTTTTGTTGCCTTCTTGTTCTTCAGAGATAATACTACCAACATTTGATGGATTTACTTCATTAAAAATAGACACCATGAAATAAACAAATAAAATTCCTAAAAGAACAAATAAAGAAAATTTTGCTATTGGGAAAGGTTTTTTCTTTACCTTTACTCTTTTAAATTTTACAGTTTCTTTATTTGTCATTTTCCCCTTTTTTCTTTGTTTTATTTTTTATTTCTGTAAGTGCTTCGTCAAACGAAACGCGCCTACCAAGCCTTTTCTGAATATCAGATGCTATCTTAAGAAGCCATTTATAATTCTCTTCATCTATTTTGATTGTTTTAGATGCCATTGGTTACTAAGTAACCAAGTAACCAAGACTTATAAAGGTTTTTGTGTAATATAGGAAGAGTTTTTTATTGAGGGGTCGTTATAGGTGTTTCTTTCTTTTCTTCCTGTTCTGGTCGTTGTTTTTCAGCTTCTTTTTTTGGTTCTTCTTGCTTTGGAGCCCCTTCTTTTGCAGGCTCTTTTGATTTGTTCTGGTCAGGAAAAACCTCTGAAAGTTTCTTAGAACCTTGTTTTAAAATTTTAAGATTAATCTGAACGATTTCTGGAGAGATTACTGTACCGCGAACAGTTTTTCTTAATCGAAGTCCTTTTGGTTTTGGATTTGAAATTTTTTTCTTCCCTTCTTTTCGTGGTTTTTTCTTCATAGCTTTTCCATAAGTTAGAAGAATCCTTTTTGTTCCGATTCCTTGAACATTTTTGTAGGTGGTAAAACCAGATTTATCACTAGCTCCTGTAATTTCAAATTCATAATCAGTTAAGTCTGCAAGAAGTTCTTTTCCATTGATTTTATCATGCAGAGATTTTCCAATAAACTCTTCGGTTTCTAGCTCGAGCTTGTAGGTTTTTCCAGATTTATCTGCAATGTTAATTTTAAACGGCATAATAATTAATTGAGAAATCAATTTTTAAATCTTCTTATTAAAGAACAAATATGCCTATTAATATGAATGCTAGGGCAACTATAAATTCTATAAGGGCAATTTTTCTCATATGTTTAACATGCCTCATCCATTTTTTCCCTATTTCAATCATCTGTTTTGGAAAAATCATTATAGCTATGCTTTCTATAAAGGCTAAAAGTCCAAAAGCAAGAATAATTATTCTTAATACCACATCTCCCATATTTTATACAAGAAAAAATAGTTTATAAAATTTGTTAAGAGAATAAACTTGAATATTAATAAAGGAATAATTAACAGAAGAGGTGTTTTATAGTATAATAATATTTAAAAAATGATTAAATAATTTATATTTATGAGTGATCCATTATATGAAACAGATAGAATAAAAATAACTTACCTTCATAGTCTAGAGCCTGGGAAAGAAAACGAAATTAGTAGTGGAAAAGATCATGAATTGTGGTTAAAAGAAAAAGATGGGGAATGGAATAGATATATGCTTCCAAGAGGGGTTTTAAGAGAGTTAGCAAGAACAGTGAGTGATAATGATGTGTTTGGGTTGATTAGTAAGCTAGATAATTTTAATACAAGTATTTATACAGATTTTGCAAGAAAAAAAATCTTTTTAGGAGATGTTGCCCAAGCATTTTTAAAGGCTTATCAAAAAGAAGAGGAAGAAGTTGAAAAATATTTTTCTGAGCAAAAGAAAAAATAATCTAGAAAATTGCTTAGATATTCATTCCTATCATAAATATAATAATAGCAATTACAAATTCCAACCAACCTGCTTTTTTCAAGGCCTTCATATTTCTGCACATCTTTATCATTGCCTTTGGAAAAATTAACACGATGAGAGACTCTATAAAAGCAATAATTCCAAGAGTCATAAGAACAATGTTTAACACCATGATTTATTGAAGAAATAGGGATTTATAAGATTTATTAATTAGATGCCCCAGTCTGCTTTTTGTTGTCTCTTGATTTCTGCAAGTTCTTGTAAAAGATTTATTTCAGCAGAGGACAAAAGATCTTTGTTTTTCTTGAAATTTCTGAACTGGGCTTCTGTGATATCTGAATATAAGAAATTTGTATCTTTCATTCTTCTTTCAAAATTAATTCCTGGAATAGAGATTGCGAGCTCCTGTCCTTCAAAGCCTTCTTCAACTGATCTGTTTTCTGACTGCATGTTTTTGATATGCCCAACTTTTTCGTTTTTTTCATCTATCAAATTCATTCTGGAGATTATCTTTCCTACTTCAACCTTTACTCCAAAAATTGCAGGATTTGTATTCCTGAAAATATATTGGTGAAGAACTTTTAGTTTAGCGAGGGAGCTTAATCCAAGAAGCCTTCTTTTCTCAATCTCTTTTTTCTTTTCTTGCCTAAACTCTTTTAAATTTTCTATAAGTTTGTAAATAACATCATCTGTCAAAATTTTTATACCCCCTTTAATTTCCTTTGCTTCCTCGTCAATATCAACATTAAAACCCACTATAATTGCATCGAGTTCATTTATATCAAGATTGGCTTTGGCATTAATTATATCGTTTTTGTTTATGTTTCCGATTCCTGCTTTTACAATGGAGATTTTTTCCTGTCTCAACATGGTCAAAAGTGCCTCTAAGCTTCCGAGAGAATCTGCTTTGACAATAATTCCTTGTTTTTCTGTTTTGATGTTTTCTGTAAGCTGTTGTTTGAATGTTTTTTCAATTTCTTCTTCGTTATCTTTGTATACAACAAAAGGCATTCCAGGCAAAATATTTACTTTTTCCGCAATCTGCATTCTCATCCCAGTAGCTGCTGTAATCTTATCTTTTGGTTTGAATTTATTGGAAATAGGCTGAATTTCTTCAAGAACTCTTATTTTTGTGATAAAGGGTTTGCCTTCAATATTCGCAACAGCAATTCGGTCTTGTTTTGACAATTCCCCATCATAAAGGATGGATTCAAGATAATAATTATTTTTTTCTTTTTTTATCTCAAGAATAATGCCTTTGGCTTCTTTACCAAGACCAAGTTTATTTTCAAGATATTTCTGACTAAGTCCGCACAAAACCATGGTTAATTCAGGAATCCCTTGGCTTGTTTTCGCAGAACAAGGCACAAGAGCTATTTTTTTTGTAAAATCAGGTATTTTATAAAATAAATCTGAATCAAATCCATAATTGTTGAGTGAACCAATGAGGGTGAGGTATTTTTCTTCAAAGTTTTGTCTGATTTTTTGGGGTTGGGAATTTATATTTTCTTCAAGTGATTCTTTTATATCTGTTTTCCATCCAGAAATATTGTCTATTTTATTCAGAGCAATGATAAAAGGTGTTTTGTTATGCTTAAGAATTTGAATTACTTCTGCTGTTTGGGGTTTAATGCCTTCATTTATATCTATGACCAGAACTGCGAGATCTGCCAGGCTTCCTCCTCTTTTTCTTAGGTTTGTAAAAGCTGCATGTCCAGGAGTATCAATAAAAAGAAACCCTGGAATATCCAGCTTTATCCCTCTTTTATCAATCAAAGGACAAGCTTTTTTCAGGTATTCTACAGGACAGAGAGTAAATGAAATCTTTTGTGTAATGCCTCCTGCTTCTCCTTCTTGAACACGGCTCTGCCTAAGTTTATCAAGAATGCTTGTTTTTCCATGATCAACATGACCACAAACAGTTACTATTGGTTGCCTAATTTGGAGTTTCATGATATATTTTTTAGAGCATATTCATTTTTAAAGGTTGATATATCTGCTTAAAAGCTATCAAGATTTATTTAGAATTCTCTTATTAAAATTAAAATATTAACTAAAATAGACCTAATAATCAGGCATTTCTTCATCTAGGGTTGCCTGTTCTTTTGGCAGTTTTTCCTCTTCTGTTTCTTCTTTTGGTTCTTCTTTTAAATCTTCTTCAGTTACAGAATCAATCATCTCTTTGAATTTTTTAAAATCAGCAGCTTGTATTTTAACCCCTGATTTTGTAAAACCAGTATATCTCTCACTTGTGACAAATTCTCTTATTGTTACACCTTTTCTGTTCCCAAAATCATCAAGACGAATGACAATGTCTGTAGTGTCGTTTTTCTTTATTTTTCCTATATCTTTTTCCATTTTACCTGAAAAGAACTAGAAAAGAGATTATTTAAATTTTTTGAAGTTAGGGTTTATTCTGATTGCTTACATGAAAAGTGTGTTCTGCTTCTTCAATCATTTTTTTGAAAACTTTATGAAGAGTTCTTCTTAAATCCCAATCAGAAGCTTCTGCTTCTATGGACTTCATGGGGCCTTTGACTTTCACGTGGATGCTGAATTTTTTATTTTTATCAGCAATATCTTCTCTGTAATTATACTCTTTCAGATGGATTTTTATTAATTCTATGCCTTTTATTTTGTAATGAATTTTTTTAGAATACTCTTCAAATAATTTTTGAAAATCTCTTTTGTCTTTTTCATTAAGAACATTAAATCCTACTGTCTGGTGACTGACCATAAATAATAATTATTAACAGATATATAAAACTAATCATCTAATGAGGACGCCCGGGCCAGGAATCGAACCTGGATATCTTTTCAGAAACGTGGGTTCGAGCCACGCGGACCACCATTGTCCAACTCGGGCATATAATTCTGAAAGAACCTTATTTTATATTTTTAACTAAATAGACAAATTTAATAATCTTAAAATTTAATATTAATTATGCGGAAAAAGAGGAAAATTTTGTATGTATTAGGATTTATACTCGCCTTGTATATGTTTGTTTTTTCCTTGACATTAATTAAAGTTTCTTCTGCATCTTTGGGAGAGGGAATTTTTTCTTTGACTGGTGATAATGTAAGTGAAATAAATGCTTTTGGACTTGGTTGGCTCGCAACATTAATAACTCAATCATCTGGGGCAGCAGCCGCAATACTGATTGCTTTTAGTTTAGTGGGAATTATTGGTCCGATTATTTTACTATACATGATAATTGGAACAAGAATAGGAACTTCGATAACTGCTTTATTTACTGCTTTCTTAGTTCATGCAAAGAGGCGGGATTTTAGGCATGGATTTGAAATAGGATTGGCTAATTTGGTTTATGCTATTCCAATAGCAATTGTAATGTTTCTTCTTGAATTTTTTACAGGATTCTTTCATAAAATAGGAACTTATTTTGTTGTTTTTGATTCTCCATTTAAGTATAATATAGTGGACATGGTTGTTTTGCCAGTAATCAATTTATTTTCTTTTATTCCAAATCATTTGAATCTTGTTTTAGGGATTTTTCTTCTAGTTGGAAGTTTGAAATATATCCCAAAATTTATGATAAATATTTGGGGTGAAAAGCATCTTAAAAGAAAAATAAATGAATTTTTAGATAAAAAATGGAAATCTTTCTTGTTAGGGCTTGGAATTACTGCACTTTTGATGTCTACAAGCATTACAATAACTTTCTTAATTCCTTTAGTTATTACAAGAATTACTAAATTAAAAAACGTGATTCCCTATATGATTGGTGCAAATTTAGGAGGGGTTTCAGAAATTATTTTAGGAGGACTTGTTTTAGGGGGCCGAGCACTTCCAGCGATTTTCACATATGTTTCTTTTTCGTTACTTGGATTGCTTTGGATGTTCAATACCGACTTAATGTTTAAAATCACAAAATTTATATCTAAAAGAACTCTGCGTATCTCAAGAAAAAGGGCCTTAATGTTTATTGTAGCATTTGTTCTGGTTGCTTTGATACTTTCTTTTATCTAATTATCCTTAAATACGAAAACTTTTTGAACATAAGATTGGTGAAAATTAGTAAAGAATGAAAATAAATAACAAAACCGCAAAGAAACTGAAGAAGAATTTCCCTATTTTTAAAAACAATAAGGGATTGATTTATCTGGATAATGCAGCGACATCTCAAAGGCCAAAACAAGTGATAAAGGCTGTGATTGATTTTTATGAAAAAGATAATGCGAATATTGAAAGGGGATTTTATACACTTGCTGAAAAGGCAATGAAAGAGTACAACAATGCAAGAGAAGTAGTTGCTGGTTTCATAAACGCTTTTCCAGAGGAAGTTATCTTTACAAGAAATACTACAGAATCTCTTAATTTATTATCTTACACAATTTCATCTATTATTCCCAAGGGAAAAGATGAGATTGTTTTGACAGAGATGGAGCACCATTCTAATCTGGTTCCTTGGCAGCAGTTTGCAAAGAAAAACAAAATGAAACTGAAGATAATAAAAATTAAAGAAGACTTTACTCTTGATATGGAAGATGCCAAGCAGAAGATTACAAACAAGGCAGCAATTCTTTCTTTTACTCATGTCTCTAATGTGTTGGGCACTATAAATCCTATAGAGGAACTTGTTAGGCTGGGAAAAAGCCATGGCGCGATAACTATAATTGATGCTGCACAGAGTGTTTCAAATATAAAAATTGATGTTAAGAAACTTGGATGTGATTTTTTAGTATTTTCATCTCATAAGATGCTTGGGCCAACAGGAATAGGGGTGGTTTATGGGAAAAAAGAAATTCTTGAGAAGATACCTCCTTTTAACTTTGGGGGAGGAATGATAAAAAAAGTTGAATGGGGAAGTGCAGAATGGGCAGAACTTCCTGAAAAGTTTGAGGCTGGTACGCAGAACATAGCTGAGGCTATTGGATTAAGAGAGGCAATCAAATACTTAGAAGAAATTGGCTTGAAAAATATTGCTGATTGGGAAAGAGAGCTTACGAAATATGCTCTAAAAAAACTGGGTGAAATTCCTGAAATAAAAATTTATAATCCTGGTTCAGACAAAAGCGCAGGAATAATTTCTTTCAATCTTGAAAAGATTCATCCACACGATGTTTCTTCTTTATTAAACGAAAAAAGAATTGCCGTGAGAGCAGGACATGGCTGCGCAATGCCTCTTATGAAAAAACTTGGAATTCCACAAGGAGTTTCAAGAATAAGTTTTTCAATATTCAATACTTTTGAAGAGATAGATAAATTAACAGATGCTTTAAAAAAGATAATGGTTAAACTAGGATAAAATGGAAAAATTAAATTACAATGATGTATATCCTAAACACGTTATTGAATTATATAAAAACCCATCAAACTTTGGGTTGCTCGAAAATCCAAGTTTTGAGGTAACAGAATATGATTCTGCATGTGGAGATGAGATAACTGTTCAACTTCTTGTTAAAGATGGAAAAATAATCAATGCTAAATTTAGCGGAAGTGGGTGTGTTCTTAGCACAGTTGTTGCCTCGCTTCTTACTGAAAAAATAAAAGGAATGAAAATTAAAGATGTAAAAAATCTTGATAAAGATGATATAAAGAAATTATTTGGAGCAAAAATAAATCCTGCAAGAATTAAATGTGCTCTTCTTCCTCTTGAAGCAACAAAAAAAGCACTGAAATGAAAAAGAAAAGCATATACAACGAAAAAGTTTTGGAATTATGGAAAAATCCAAAAAACTTTGGAAAATTATTAAATCCTACTCATAAATGTTCTGAAGCAAATACTATTTGCGGAGATGAAATGTCAATCTACCTAAGAGTTGAAGATGAAATTGTCAGGGATGCGAAATTCTTCAGCACAGGATGTTTGATTTGTATTGTTTTTGCTTCAAAACTTACAGAGAAAATTAAAGGAATGAAAGTTGAAGATATCTATAAGCTAAAAAATAAGGATCTTTTGAAACTTTTAGATATTGATATAACCCCCTTAAAAATGCAGTGCGCGTGCCTTTCTCTAGATGCTGTTCAGAATTGTTTGAAGAGAGGAAAATTAAGGAATTGAACTTCTTTAGATTGATCACTTAAAAATTTAAGTTGTTGGTAAATCATGTCGGCATAAACTTCTTTACTTCTTCCATCACAATTAGGATTATAAAAACTATAATTGAATGAGTTTTCTTTATTTGAACATTTATATTCTTTAAAAAAAGAAAAAACAAACCTGTTTTTAGTTTGTTTATCTAAGGATTCAAGCCTTTCCCTTTGTTTTCCAGGAGAGTTATCAAAACATGTTTCAAAATTATGCGCAAGACTAAGAAATCCTTTATTGATATAAGACTTTTTGTTCATATAATTTACTAACTCTAAAAAATGAATGGGAATATAAGGGTTAATATGTAGATTTCCTTTCTTTAAATCTCCTGCAGCAAAAAAATTTGCTAGAATTTCTTCTGAATTTTCTATACTTAACATTTCCAAAGGAATTTCCAAATTATGCATTCCATAGAAAATATTTTCCAAAGCACCATAACATCCCTTGAGTAGTCCTGTTTTTGTCACACCAAAAGCAACATCGTTGTTTATATTAGGGACTTCTGAGTGAGGTTGAAACAAACCTTCCTGTATGGTTTCTTTTATCATATAATTCCAAAAAAGGGTCTTCTTTTAAACCTTTTGATATTGGATTCTATAGAGATCTTTTGATTAAATAAACCAACTTAAAATAAACAATCCTCCTGCTAAAACAAGAGTTATTGTATAAATATTTTTGTTCCATGCCATAACTTTTGAGCCGTCGAAAGGCAGGACAGGAATCATATTGAATGCGGCAAGAAGAGAATTTATTGTCAATCCAAAACCTAAAAATGCCTTGAAAATTCCCTCGGGATTTAAAATCAAAAGAAAGATTAAAAATAAGAATCCAAGGACAAGATTAGTTACAGGACCTGCGATAGAAATTTTTCCGTTTTTTTCCTTGTTTATGTTTCCCTTAATATAAACAGCTCCTGGTGCAGCTATGATAAAGCCGAAAAAAGAGAGAACTAATGCCATCCAGAGCATCTTATAATATGCACGAAATTCTGCAAACAATCCATAACTTTGGGCAACATATTTATGCATTAATTCGTGTAGTAAGAATCCAATTCCTGCTGTGAAAAAAGCAATTACAAATATGACATAAAAACTCAGACTTAAAATTCCACTTAATCCACCAGACAAAAGAATAGCAAAAGCCAGGGAGATCATAATGCCTGCAAAAAACAAATCTTTTTTTTCTTTGGTGCTGAATTTCATAATTCTATTAATTATTTACAATTTAAAAATTATGAGAAAATCTAAAATTATCCTAGCAATTCGTTTATTACTAGTTTGAAATCTTCTAATTCTGCATCTAGGTCTTGTTGTTGCTCATATGTGTTCCCTACCCTCATATAAGAGCAGCCAAATACAAAAGTTGGAATTGAACCTTTTGGATTGTATTTTTGGTAAAGAGCACCAATCTCTGCAGGAACTTCTGTTTCGATTTCTGATGTTATTAGGTTGTCTCCAGTATCAAGTTCCCAGTGTTGCAAGTTAATCTGGTTTGCAAAATCTTCATTTGCTAATGAATCAAAAGTGTCTTTAATCCAAACACAATGAGGACACCAAGTTGTAGAGAATAATAGAACATAAGGTCTTCCTTGATCGTCTGTACAGATGGAATCACCTGTTGCAGAAAAGCTGGCTAATTTTTCAGTCCCTCCAGTTCCTCCATTTTCTCCTCCGTTAGCAATTGCTTTACCACCAATTCCAAATCCCCCTGTAAATAGAGCGATTACAAACAGAATTGCAAATAAAGCTGTTGTAATTTTCCACAAAAGATCTTTTTTTAAAGTGATTGTGTTTCCTTCCATTTTATATAAATTAAAAAAAGCCTTTATTAATCTTTCTATAGAATAAGCATCAAAAATAAATTAATTCCGGCACAAAAAATTAAGGAAAACATTCTCCTTCGAACTCTTTTCTTAATTCGTAATGCCGACCATTATACTGAAATTCAAGTCCATACTCTGATTTTTTTATAATTTTAGCATTTTTAGGCAGTTTAAATTTAACCTTTTTTAATTCCCTTGTATTACTAGAAACACTCAACTTAATAATTTTCTTATTGAAGGAACCTTGATAAGCTTCGATTAAATTAAACTCACCTTGAATTGTTTTTTTAGGAAGCTCTTCAAGTCTACGGATAAAATCTGCAGCCTCATTTGCTCTTACATTTGTAATCACTATTTTGGTTAAATTCATAAATTTATTTCTTTTTACTTACTTTTTAAGGATTATTGTGGTGGAAGATTTTACAAGATTCCCTGCTCTAAAATTTCATCCCAGGAAATTTCTCCGAGAGCAACCATGGCTTCCCTCATTGTTAAAATAGGTTTTGGATAATTAGCGAAATCGTCAAGCGCAATCCTTGGGCATGCAAGTTCTATAAAAGCATCTATTTTGTAAAAATTCATTATTTTATCAGGAGTTAATTCATTCATTGTAAGAATTATAACGTTCTTTTCTCTCTCTTTTAATTTTTCTATTAATTTCTCTGGAGAGCCAAATTTTTGTCCGCATTTCATACCAACAATAATTCCTACATTTTTCGCTTCTTTTAATTTTTCAATAGCGACCACCCTTTGTTTTAATATTTTATCTTTTAATCCTTCCATGGTTTTTATATCGTCGTTATAAACATCTATAAGAATAACTGGTTTTTTGACAGCAAGAGATGCACCAGTTGAATGAAACTTGTTTCCTATAATCACAAAACAATCAACCTGCTCTTGAATTTCTTTTAAGCCTTGATAATTACAACCAGTTACTTGTCCTTCATAAGCGTTTGTTCCTCTTTTTTTTGAGAGAAGAATTTTCTTACCTTTTTCTTCATAAAATCTTTTTATATTTTCAATATCATGTCTGTGTTGGATAGAATAAGAGAGTCCTATTTTTTTGTAATCTTTAAGAAATTCTAGAGATCTTTCAAGCAGAGAATTTAAGTCAAGTAAATCCTTAACTTCTATATAAACCACTGGAAAAGATGTTTTTATAAATTCGGCATGTCCGAAATGAACTATTAAATCAGCACCAACAGATTCTGCTTCTTGGACAGCAATATCACAGCCACCCCAACAAGTTTCTCCTGAAAAGACAACTTCAATTCCAAGTTTGTTTATGTCTTGTTTAATTTCTCCTGCATTTTGTTTGATTCCTTCTGCAAGCTGAACTAAGACCTTTTTCGGTTTTCTTTTTTTTAATTCTTCAATTAATTTGTCTTTTTCAAAATCTAGAGTCATATCGGATTATCAGAAAGAGTCTATAAAAGGATTTTGGTTTAAGCTACTCGTGCTTCTAATTCTTTTTTTATGGCAAGGACAGAACTAGCAATCTTTTTTGTTTGTCCAAAAGTAGTTGGAGAATAACCTTTTATCTTTGTATCCACCCTTAAATTTATTTCAGACTCCTTAGAAGAAGGATTAATTATTATTTCAATAGGAACGCCTCCTTTAGGAAGAGCAAGGTATGTTATTATATAAGTAGAAATTTCATCATTTAATCCTACAACTGTAGAGTCTATATATATTTTATGTTCTCTTTCTCCAGCATAAAAAAATTGTCTAACTTTTGAATGAAGATCCCCCATTGTATTTATGCCTTCTTCGTTAAGGGAAGTCAAGAGATTTTTAGCTATCTTTTTTAATTTTTCTTCTGTGATTAATCTTGTTTCAGTCATTTTAAACAAAAAAATAGGAGGATTATCCTTTATAAAGTTTATCAATAGGTAGAAATTTGATTATGTTTGATATATTTGTATGCACTATAAGCAGCTGTACAGCCATCTGCAACTCCTGTGATTAGTTGTTTAAATGGCTTGTCTGTGACATCGCCTGCAGCATAAACTCCAGGCATATTTGTTTCAGAATTCAAATGATTGATTTTTATCTCTCCTGACTCATTTAACTCAACTCCTAATAGCTTGGCAAGTTCTGAAAGAGCTGTGTGTCCTATTGAAACAAAAACTCCGTCGACTTTTAACTCATTTGAATTTTTATATTTATTATCTAGAACAATGCTTTTAACACTGGATTTGCCTTTAATTTCTAAGACCTTTGTGTTGGTGATTATCTCAATTTTTTTATTTTTCTTCACGCGTTCAAGGTTTATGGGCTCTGGACGAATTTGCTCTCCCCGATAAATTATATAGATTTTTTTAGCATATTCTATTAAAAATAAAGAATTTTTTGCAGCAGCATTTGAACCACCAATAACTCCTACGATTTTATTTTTGAATAGTGGTCCGTCACACAAAGCACAATAACTAACTCCTTTATTCTCAAATTCTCTCGAGCCTTTCACAGACTCAGGAAGCTTTCTTATTTTTGTTCCTGTTGCAAATAGAATTGTTTTAGAGCGATATTCTGATTTAGAAGTTTTTATTATGAAATTCTTATCTAATTTTTTTATTTCAGTGACCTGTTCTTCTTTTATCTCAACTAAATCATACGAGCAAGCATGGTCTTTGAGTTTTTTTGCAAGTTCTTGTCCTGAGATTTTTAAAAAACCAGGATAATTTTCAATAAGATGAGTCGTGGATATTGTTCCTCCGATAGGAAGCTCTGTATCATGAGAATGTCCAAGAACAAGAGTCTTGAGATTAAGCCTTGCTGCATATATGGCAGCTGCCAGACCAGCACCTCCTGCACCTATAATTACAAAATCATAACCTGTATTTTTTTTCATTTTCCCTTAGATGGAAAAGAGCAGGATTTTATAAAAGTTTAGAATTCTGGGTAATCTGATTGGATTTTTCCTCTACTTTGTCCTAAACCTATTCCAGATTCTTTGCCAGTAGAAGAAATAATATCATCTATCCTTAAAATCATAATTGAGACATCACTAGCAGAATTTATAGCTTGACTTTTGGTCTTTAAAGGCTCTATAATCCTTGCTTCAAGAGCATTTTCAATTTTATTCGTGAATAAATTAAGACCGGCATTTTTTTCTCCAGAATCATGCCTTGATTTAAGTTCAGTCAGCATGTCGATAGGATCTATTCCTGCATTTTCCGCAAGAGTCACTGGAATAAACTCAAGGGCAGAAGCGAATTCTTCTACAGCTAGCTGCTCTCTCCCACTCAAACCTTGTGAAAATTCACGAAGCCTTTTTGCAAGCTCTATTTCTATTGCTCCTCCTCCAGGAACAATTAATCCTGACTGAAGAGTACATATGACATCTCCTAAACCATCTTTTATTGCCCTTTTTATTTCATCTATAACGTGATCTGATCCACCATGAATAAGAATTGTCAGTGCTTTCGGGTTTTGACATCCTTTGATATAAATAAGGGTGTTTTCTCCCTGTTTCACTTCTTCAACATTGGTAGCATTTCCTAATTCAAAGGGGGTTAATTCATTAAGGTTGCCAACAATTTTTCCCCCGGTGGCTTTTGCGATTTTTTCCATATCACTTCTTGCAACCCTACGGCACGCGCATATTTTTTCCTTGGCAAGAAGATACTGTGCAAAATCATCAATTCCTTTTTGGCAAAAAATCATATTTGTCCCTGACAATTTTACTTTTTCTATCATGGATCTTATCTCTCTTTCTTCTTGTGTTACAAAATCCTGGAGTTGATCTGGAGAGGTAATTGAAATTTTTGTATCAATTTCAGGATTTTTAATTTCAAGGGCAAAATCAATGAGGGCAATTTTAGCATCTCTTATGATTTTTGGCATATCATAAGATACCATCTCCTTATCAAGAACAACTCCTTGTATAAGCTCTGTATCTTTTATTCCGTCCCTTCTTGATTTTTCTATTTTTATATCATTTAAATCAATCTTTCCGTTGTCTTCAACTTGTTTGATAGCTTTAACAATAATTTCTGCAAATTTTTCTCTTGAATCTTCTGCTCCTTTCCCCGTCATTGCTGTCATGGCAATCTGTTTCAGAACTTCTTCATCTTCTGTAGTTATTCTAAGAGCGAGATCCATAAGAATTTCCTGGGCTTTGTCTGCCGCCATACGATATCCTTTTGTAATAACAGTTGGATGTATTTTTTTATCTAGAAGTTTTTCTGCATTTTCAAGAAGTTTTCCAGCAATCATCACTGCTGTTGTTGTTCCGTCACCAACTTCTTCTTCTTGTGTTCTTGCAATTTCAACCATCATTTTGGCAGCAGGATGCTCTATCTGCATTTCTTCAAGAATTGTAACTCCGTCGTTCGTTATAATTATGTCATTTGTAGGAGAAACGAGCATTTTGTCCATTCCTTTTGGACCAAGAGTTGTTTTAACAATTTCAGCGACCATTTTAGCAGCCATGATGTTGTTTCTCTGCGCGTCTTTTCCGAGAATTCTTTGCACGTCTTCAGGCATAAGGACTATTGGTTTATCTGACATAAACATTATTCCTTTAGGCTTTTATTTAAATATTATTGTAATGGAGAATAATCGCATAAAGTTTATAAGTAAAAGCATATTGATACGAGAATGGAGGATATATTGGTAGCAGATGTAATGACCCGTGATCCCATAACAGTTGGGCCTGATGAAGATCTTTTAAAATGTGCTAAAAAGATGGTCAAAAAAAAGATAGGAAGCCTTCTTATCGTGGATAAAAAAAAGCTTATTGGGTTCATCGATGAAAAAGATATTTTGTGGGCGCTTGTGAAAAAATCAAAAAAAGATCTTTCTCATATTAGAGTGATAGATATTTCTCCTAAAAAAATTATAACAATCAAACCTTTTGCAACAGTTAAAGAAGCAATAAGTAAAATGAAAAAACTGAAGTTTGAGCGACTTCCTGTTATTAATAACAATCAGCTTGTTGGAATAATAACTGCCAAAGATATTCTGAACTTTCATCCAGAACTTTATCCAGAGCTTGAAGAATTTGCAAAAATTCGGGAAGAAGTGAAAAAATTAAAAAGAATCAAAAAAGCAAAAGAAAGAAGTTCTGTTGAAGGGATATGTGAAGAGTGTGGGGAAATTGATTTTCTTTATAGGGTTCATGGAATGCTTGTTTGTGAATCATGTAAGAATTCTATTTGATTGATTTAGTTAAATATTTAAATTAGATTTCTCTTTATAAAATAATGGCGGAAAAAGAAACTGTATTTTCAAGCACGATTAAATATACCGGAATTCTTTCATTTGCAGATTTCTATAGATTTTGTTATGAATGGATTACAGAAGAAATAGATATGGATAGCCTTTCTGAAACAAAATACGAGGAAAAATTGAAAGGTGATGAGAAAGAGATTGTTGTTGAATGGGAGGGAGAGAAAGAATTAACAGACTATTTCAGATTTGATATGAAAGTCAAGTTTGAAGTAAAGGGTCTTAAAACTGTTGAAGTTATGCAGAACGGAAAAAAGATAAAGACTAACGATGGTTCTGTCAAACTAACTGCTAAAGGAATTATAGTAAGAGATTATAAGGGGAAATTTGAGATGAGTGCATTTAATAAGTTTTTACGTTCAATCTATGAAAAATGGGTGATTACTGCGAGAATAGATGAGTATAAGGGAAAAATTGCAGGCCATTGCGATGAATTTTTGAATCAGGCAAAAGCTTATCTTGATCTTGAAGGAAAAAAATAATAAATTTCAGTTACAGAATCATCACCGAAATCCTTAAATAGAAATTCCTTTTATCATTTATATGAAAAAAATAATTTTGGTATTTTTACTAATTTCCTTAATTATTCCCACAGTTCTTGCTATAAATTTGGAAATTGAAAAACAAAGCACAGATGAAGTTTTGATTGCAGAATTGAATAATAGGATTGTTTTTGATTTGGAAATAACTAATTTAGGTACTTCGAGTAATTTTGAATTCTTTAATCTTTTAGGTTTTCTTATGTCTCCTGAGAAAGTTTATATAGGGAAAGAAAAAACTGAGGAAGTTTCTCTGGAGCTTGTTTCATTAGCTTCAATTGAAGAAAGAGGATTTTATACAATAACCTATTATATAAAAGCAGATGATGCTTCACAGACTTCCGAAACCCTCACTTTTAAAATAGTCGACTTACAAGATGCTCTTTTGGTTGGTTCTGAAGATATGGATCCAGAATCAGAATCGATTGAAATCTTTATCAAAAACAGGGAAAATTTTGATTTTGGAAATATCGACGTAAACTTTTCCTCTTCTTTCTTTGCTATTGAAAAGAGTTTTTCCTTAGGTCCTGAAGAGACAAAAACATTCTCTGTTCAGCTTAATTCCGAAGATTTTAGCGAGTTAATAGCAGGATTTTATACACTGACAGCAAAGGTGAATATTGAAGGAAAAGAGGCAGATGTTGAAGGGGTAATAGAATTTGTTGAAAAAAACATACTTACAACTACTAAAAAAGATTTTGGTTTTTTAATAGTCACTAAAATAATTGAAAAAGAAAATACAGGAAATACAATTGAAAGATCTGAAACAGTAATAAAGAAAAATATTATTTCAAGGCTTTTTGCAAGTTTCAATCCTGACCCAGACCTAGTAGAAAGAGAAGGCACTAAAGTGTATTATACATGGGACAGAGAAATAAGGCCTGGAGAAACTCTGGAGATAATTGTAAAAACAAATTGGCTGTTTCCGTTCTTAATTATTCTGTTTATAATTTTGATTGTTGTTCTAACAAAAAAATACAGCGAAACAACTCTTGTTTTAAAGAAAAAGGTTTCTTTTGTAAAGGTTAAGAGCGGGGAATTTGCATTAAAGGTTTCTGTCTTGGTTAATGCAAAGAAATATGTTGAAAGAGTTAATATCATAGATAGGGTTCCTCCTTTAACTGAGATTTATGAGAGATTTGGAGGAGATCAGCCGTCAAGAATAGATAAGAAAAACCGAAGAATTGAATGGAGTTTTGAAAAACTTGAAGCAGGAGAAATGAGAGTTTTATCATATGTGATTTATTCTAAAGTAGGTGTTCTTGGAAAGTTTGCGCTTCCAACAGCGACGGCAATATATGAAAAAGAAGGAGAAATTCACGAGTCTGAGTCAAACCGTGCATTTTTTGTAGCAGAGCAGAGAAAGAAGGATCTTGAAGATTGAGGAAATTATTTACTTTCGTTCTCCAGTCCA
>DATKUW010000066.1:0-6236 GCA_035530435.1 Bacillota bacterium | reverse complement strand
TACAATAAAACACGCACTTGCTGTTTGTTCTCTGTGCTCCCACCCCATGTTAAACCAGACAGGAGAATTGAAGTATGCTTTTTGATTCAAGAGAATATGAGTTAGTTCGTCTTCAAAGATCTGTTTACTTCCTTCAGAAACAAAATACCCTTGTTCTTCTCCCCATTTAACGTTCGTATCTACAACTCGCTTAATGAGTTGTTTATAGCTTTTTTCTCTTTTTTTTGTTCCAATAACTCCTCTGAAATATTTAGAGGTAATTATATTAACAGCTTGCTGAGAATAAGAGAGTGGAAATTCAACGTCTTTTTGTTCAAAAACGATTTCTCCCGTCTTAAAGTCTTTAATAACTGCATCGAATTTTTCCCATTTAATTTCATCATAAGGGCTTACGCCATCAGTCGTGAATCTTCTTTTAAACATAATGTTATCGGGCATACTTAACATACTCCATTTATTAGATTTAAATTACTCTTTTATTAATGTAATTTTTTTTTGTTTGAAATCTGGGATAGGTATGAGCTCTCCGTTTATTTTTTCAAAACCGTTCAGTAAATCACAAACCTTTTGCAGTTCAACTTGAGCGTTCATTCCTGGCTTTAGGACAAGGCTTATATCTCCCATTGTTTCTCCAACTTTTAAGAAAAAACCTTCTCTTTTTCCATCTTCTTTTTTAAGGGACAAAACAATCCCTTCCGCATTATCTGTAACTACAGCAATCTCAAGAATCGCCTTGTATGTTTCTGACATTAAAAATTCCTCCCTCTATCTTTTTCAACAGATCTTTAACTTTTGCTTTATGTGAAAGGTATGCGGTAAAATCTCCTGTTTTTTTAATTTCTTGTCCATTAAACTTTATGCCAGCCAGCTCATCTAATTTATCAGGGCCAATTCTAACAGACAATAAATGAACATCAAAGGGAGTATATGTCATTGATGCAAAAACAATTTCTTTCCCATCTTGTTCTTTTAAGTCCTCTTCTCCTTCTTTTTTTGTTAAATCTTTAAAAAGACCAATATCAAGATAGTGTAATTCAAGATAAAGAAGATCTGATTTCTTTCTGGATATTTTTTTTACATCTTGTTTTTTTACAACATCAACACCTTCGCACTGTTCATAAAATGGAACTTTTTCTGGAGACAATCCCAATTCTTCACTAAATATTTTTAATCTTCTTTCCCATTCGTCTTTATCATATTGACCAAACATTCGACAAGCAAACGGTCTTGTTTTATAAATTGAACATTCCGTTCCTTTAAGTAAGACGCATGGCTTTTCATTTTCTGAACTTAAAAAAGACTTAAAACAATCATTGAGAAGAACCCTTTTATCTTGTAATGAACTTTCACCAACAATGTCGTTTAATATATTAACAAACTCTATTAAATGAAGAGGGGGAGAAAAAGTTTTACAACAATCAGCTTCTACCCCTTTTTTTAACGGACACTGAATACATTTAGTTTTTGGAATCTTTTTATAAAGTTTATTTAGTCTTTTTAAAAGATCTTTTGTCTGTTCGGAATCTGTATCAATAATGATACCATATGTTGGGTGATAAAAATTCATAAACAGCCTCTTTGTTTAAATTATATTTTCTTCTCTTTTGGGCTCTTTTTCATGATAAGCTTTTAAATACTCCAAGTCTGTTGACTCTAAAACACACCGTGGAAAAAACGTAATAGTATTAATTAAAGCTCCAATTGTTGTAAGATTTCCACTCCAAATACTTGGAAGCTTATAAGAAGGTCTTAGTTGTTCTTTTTTAATTCTATCTTTATCAAACTTTTCTTTTGTATATTTCATTTCTTCCATATACAATTCTTGTGCAGCAAACTCTTCCTGGGCTAAAATAATAGACCAATGTCTATCTTCTGGCCGGTAAAATTTAAACGCCTTAATCTTCTTCTTTTCAATCATTTTATTAACCTTTTTAATTTATTTGGATTTTTTTATGGCTTGCGCCTTTGTCTACTTGTTCTTGTGCTGTTTGAGGTCTTCTTGGATCTTGCTTGTCATTAAAATCAAAAGTTGGTTTAATTCCATCCAATCCTCCTGAATCAATATATTTTTGAAACTGCATGTCTGATTCTCTTTTGTCGGACGGAGCATCTACTGGAGTTCCTACTGGTCTTACTTTATCCTGGAACTTTCCCTTATACCCCCTTGCTCCAAAACCTGAAGATTTCATTGTCCAGCCTTCTCCTTTGAAAATAACTCCACAAAGGTTTCTTACAATTTTTCTACTGCAAGGTTGAACATTTTCACAGACAGGACAATGGTTTTGTTTTAATGCATCGTCCTTTATGCTGTGGATTACTTCGTTTATCGTTCCACACGTCAAACACTGATAATCGTACGCTGGCATTTGGTTTTCCCCTCTATTTACTCTTCGTCTTTTTCGTTGTCTTCTTTACTGTTTTTTTTGGTTTTCTTGCTGTTTTTTTAACTGGTTTCTTTGTCGTTTTTTTAGCTATCATTTTTTCGGTTTTTTGTTCTTCTTTTTTTACTGTTTTTTGTTTTCCTAAGATTTCACATACTTTGTCTGCTACAGCTCCCGGTTTTCCTATTTCTCCATAAAGATTGGAATAAGTTTTTTCATCAAAATCTAAAAATCCGTTTTCTAAAGCTTGTTTTTCTATCATGTTTTTTATTTCACTTGATTCTTTGTCAAAATCCAAACTATTTATATCAGCTAAAATAGCCCCAAGGGAGATTCCTTCTGTTATTCTTTTAACTTCTTTTGGATTTTTTTGATAAATTTCTTTTTCTTGATTATTTGTCTTGTTTTGTTTTATTTCTTTTTGCATTTCTTCTTCGGTAACATCTACTAAAATTTCATCTTCATAAAGCGTTTTAAAATCGATTGATTCAAATTCTCTTGGGTCTATTTTGCTTTTTTTCATAAATCGATCAATTACTATTGGAAGGTCTTTTACAATACTATTTATTAAAATCTTTTTATTCGTAGTGTTTTTAACATAACCTTTTGAATGAATTAATTTTTCAGCTTCCAATTCTTCTTCTTGTTGTTTCTGAAGAAGAGACACTCGGTCTTTTAATTTTTTAATTACTGTTCCTTGAAACTCTTGCATCAACTCCATTGCGAATATGGATTGATCCCATTCTTTTTTTAATTTTTCTTCAACGTTCATTTCAAGTTCTCCCTAGAAAAATATTTATATTTTTCTATTAAAACAATAATACGATAATTTTATTTCCTATCTAATTCGATATCATATGACCAAGTTCTTCCATGCTTATTTACTCCAAAGATTTTCTGTGCGGGAGTAGAGCATGATATAAGATCATTAATAGAATAGTCATCTCCGCCAACGAAAGAAGCATTCATAATCATTCTTCCGCCAGCACTTGTCTCAACTTCACCCATTTGGTGAAAATGTCCAAAACACATATAATCAAAAGATCTAACATAATTAAAAGTAAATTCAACTTGTTCTTTAATAGATTTTTGATCAATTCCCTTTGAGATCATTACGTCCCAAAGCTTTCCTACTTCCTTACTTCTATCTAACATTGATCTGTATTTTGCTTCTAGTCTATTTAAACCATACCACGGAATTCCCGACCATGACTTTGCCCCATCTCCGTGACAAAAAAGGAACTTATTATTCATAATTTCCTGTACTTGAAAATTAGCTCTCGGAATAAAGAATTCAATATTTTTATAATTTGAAAGGCTTGCTTCCATCCATTTGTAAATTAAATAATCCCAGTTTACGAATTTTTTTTCGTGACCTTTTTGACCGATTCTTCCATGATTTCCATAAACACCATATATTTTAATGTTATCAAAAATTTGGGAAAGGTTTGTTATCATTTTTACAACAGCAGAAAACGCTTCAAAAACCTGATCTACTACGTTTTGTTGTTGGTGTAAATATCCCCAAGCTCCAACATCATTAGATCCATGAACTAAATCTCCCAACATAGGAATGTGAAGAGTGTTAATTTCATGAGTTTTTCTGTGAAGGTCTGTTATTCTAATTGCTTTTGATTCATAATTTTTAATTCTTTCATTAAAAATATCAACATTATAATGGCTCAGTCCTCCCACCTCTTCTGGAATAACTCCCAATCCAACATGAGCGTCTGAAAACATCATACAAACTTCTTGAGGGCTAGATGTAAATTTTTCTCTTTTAACTTTTTCCGGTTCAATAAAAGGAACCTTTGTGATTGCTGCTATAATTTTATCTAAAATAAGATTTTCTTTTGCTATATTATCAATATGTTGAGACATTCTTCTTGCGTCGGCTTCTTTAATTAATCTTTCTTGTCTGTCATTAATTAATTGTTGAGCTCTTAATTCTACGCTTGTTATTTTTTTTACTTTATCATTTTTGTCTATCCCGGTTTCTTCAACAAGGTTTTGAACAGATATTCCATTTTCTTTCAAAACTTTATCCCAATTAGTTCTTCTAAACAAGCCTCTTAGAATATGTCTTGTTGACCCAAACTCGTCTGCAAACTTATACCATTGTGGCCCTTCTTCAATATATCTTTTGTATAGATTAATTTTGTCTTGATCGTCCCACTTTATTCCTTTAGCTCTTTTAGCTCTTTTCTTTGTCATAATAATCTCCTCTTAAATTTTACATTATACTAATACGACTTAATCTCAACAAGAACACAATATATTGTGGTATGTTCCATAGTTAGATGGCGTATTTGGTATTTCTTTTATTTTTTCTAGAACCTCTTCGGGGATTTCTTTTGGAAATTCTGGATGGCAATGAACAATTTGATTTCCAAAAGAATCTGAATTAATTTTTGGGAATCCTAAGTTTCCCATATTAAAAGTATAATCTAAACCTATCATTGGCGGAAGAATATGTTTTTCTTTTCCATGTAAGGTTGGCACTTCTATTTCTCCTCCAGCTAAAAAGAAATGAAGAGGAACTGGAAGGTCTATATAAACATCTTCTGTGTTTGTTAATTTAAAAAATGGATGTTGAGAAATTTTTATAATACAAATCAAATCTGTAAATTCTTTTTTTAAGTTTTGATGACCCGCTCCTTTTTTCTTAAGTTTCATAAGAGATCTAATTCCTTTAGGAATTTTAATAGTTCCAATTTCGTTTTTTACTAAAAACCCCGTTCCCGAACATTCTTTGCAAGGATTTTTATTTTCTTTTGCCGTTCCATAACATTGAGGGCATGTGGTTGTTACTGAAAAATTCCCCTGTTGCTGATGAAGTCTTCCAGACCCATTACATTTAGAACAAAAAACAATATCTTTGGGATTTTTAGTTCCAACGCCATTACATTCTAAACAAACCAAGCTTCTAGAGATAGGAATTGTTTTTTCACATCCTTCAAAAGCCTCTTTTATTGTAAGGTGAATTTCTGTTATTAAGTCTTGATTTACAGGATGGGACGTTCTTCTTTGTCTAAATCCATCAAAAATGTCAAAATATGGGTTTTGAAAACCTGAATGAAATCCTCCAAATCCAGGAAACCCTGTTTGAAATCCTCCCGATTGAGAAAGGTCGTAATTTTCTCTTTTTCTAGAATCGGAAAGAATATTGTAAGCATTATTTATTTCTTTAAAGATATCTTCCGATTCTTTGTTTCTGTCTGGATGATATTTTAAAGCTTTTTCTCTGTATGCTTTTTTAATTTCTTCATCTGTTGCAGTTTTAGAAACGCCTAAAACTTTATATAAATCTTTTTCGTTATCCATCCTTAAAACAAATCCTTATATGGGCTAAGAACATCTTTAACAGATATTACCTTTACGTCAAATTCAGGTTCTTCCTTTAGAATTTTTAATCTTTCTTTTGAATGATCATAACTCCATTTTCCATCGTCTATAAAATCATAAACAAGAGCTTGAGACGATCCTTTTCTAATAACTCTGCCCACTCTTTGTTTAGCTCTTGTTGGGGATTTTCCTCCTCCAGCAAGAATTAATGCTGATAGTGCTGGAATATCTAACCCTTCATCGGCAATAGTTGATCCGATTAAAATTTTTAATTTTCCGCTTTGGATATCTTCTAGTGCTTGTTCTCTTTTTTTCTTAGAAGATCCACCATAAATAAAAACTGAATTTGGAATTCTCTTCTCCAAATCTTTTCCATGTTTTATTAACTGAACAAGAATTAATGTTTGAATATTTCTTTTAGAAAAATCATTTGCTAATTTTATTACACATTCATTTCTTGTTTCATTTTCAACAATATGGGCTGATCTATCTTGATCCCAAGTATTAACC